>CABUOQ010000028.1 GCA_902493275.1 uncultured Bacillota bacterium
TTTATTATTAACCTTTTTTTCTGCTCTTTTTATTTCATTTTGCAACATTTTCAATTTGCTTCTTTTTGTTGCTTTTTCATTTTAGATTAACAAATAATTTGTAATATTACTTTATTATTTAGCGTTAATTTGTTAAGGCATATCTTAAATATAATGTGATATTTCCTTGTTTTATCGCTATTATTTGACTGCATTAGTGATTTTGATTTTAGTGATATTTTCACTTATTAAATCAAAATAATTATAGGTATTATATATGGCATAATATCATCTACTTATTCTCATATAATTCTAATTTTATAAAAAGAAAAGGTAAGCCTACTCATTGAGTAAACTTACCTATTTTTGCCTATGAAAGCAATTTACAATTTATTTTTTTTGTTTTCTTTTCTAAATTTCCTTAATTGTTTTAATTTTTTCTTTTCTTCTTTAGTGAACTTAAATTCTTTATAATCAACAATTTCCCACCAAACATTAATAACAAGAAAGTACAATATGCTAATTCCTAAAATGCATCTGTTTTTCAAGTAAAGGCTTTCCGCTATTGAGGTATTTATTTTAAAATATCTATTTTCCTTGTCTTAAAATACATAATTATATTTTTATTGTATTCTATTTCGATTGATTGTACTTTATTGTTTTTATAATAATCAACAACTATAAATGTTATATATTGTTCTTTTTTTAATCTAATCTCTTTAATATCAGTAATTTTGACTTTATGTAAAACTTTTGATTTGTTTTTTATTTCAAAATAAACATCATGTAAATATATTTTAGTCAGGAATTTTTCTTTATTAATCAAAACAAGAACAATCATTGTTAATGTAAATATTGACACGAATAATAAAAACAATACATAAATAATTAATGGTATCTTATTCATTTTGTCGATAAGCATAATTATTATTGTGCCAATCAAAAACAATGAACAAATTACCAATCTTATTAACCAATTTTTATAAACAAAGTAATTTTTCATGATTTAAACCCCCAACCATTGTCCAATTAAATATTCTGATGCACTTAATCCTAGACTATCAAATCCAGACCTCCATATAGACTTAGCAAAATTTCCTGCAACGTTTGCTCCTATAAATCCACCAACCATTCCAAAGAGAAAAGACAATTTGGCTGCTTCCAAAGAGTTTCCTGCAATTAGTGAAGCTGCCATTGAAATAGCTCCATTACCTAATGTTTGAACTCCTATATTAAGCATTTCTGGTAAAAATCTTATATTTTTATCAATTCTATTTAAAAAACTTGTTGGAAATTGTAAATAACTAAAGGCTCCACTAATAGCTCCTGTAGCAGCTCCTGAAATAGTTCCACTAAACATACCATTAGCAATTCCATCAAGAATTGATTCTCCTGAAGCATATGCGTTCAGTGCACCAGTTATTCCTCCAGTTATTGCCCCAGCAGTAGCTCCCCAAAATGCACCACTAATAATCGGAGCAACGATAGCCAATAAACCGCTTGTAGCCCCGGAAGAAATTATTGTAACGACACCTAAAGCAGCAATAATTGCGATACTACCTATAATTTTCCATATTGACTTAGGACTATACCCACTCGGATCAATAAACATAATAGGATTGTCATAACAATAAGCAAAAAGATTAAGACCATTGATATGAGCTTTAGAGATATCAAGGATAGATAAGATGTCAGGAGAAATAAATCTACCTGTATTAGAATCATAGTATCTGCTATTTAGATAATAAAGATTAGATTCATTATCAAAATAATAACCACGATATCTAAAAGGATTTAGACTAGCAATTCCATCGATGTCTTTACTAATTGTTACATTTCCATATCCATCATAATGATATTCTCCTACCTGATTACCATTGCTATCATATATCGCAATGATATCTCCTTGAATATTTCTTTGATAGATATAATCTTTAGAACTGCTATTATCATTATAATTAAATCCAATTAATTTGTTAAGGGCATATCTTAAATATAATGTGATATTTCCTTGTTTTATCGCTATTATTTGATTTCCATTTGTTATATATGTGGTTTCTATATTATTTACTACCTTCTTTATCCTACTACCATTTATATCATAGTAATATTTGATTTCATCTTGATTTTGTTTGGTGATAGATATTAATTGCCCTTGATAGTTCCATTCATATTCATCACCTTTATAGATAGTTGGTCTTCCTAAGGCATCATACTTAATTTGTTTATTGTCATATGAGATTAATTGGTCTTTCTTATCACAATCATAGATATATTCTTTTACTGTTGGTGATATTAGTTTATCTTCACTTGTATAGGAAGAGATTCTCTTTAATAAGATATTACCTGATGAATCATATTGATAAGTAATTGTTTTATCTATTAAAGAATTATCTTCTCTAATTAATCTATTTAATGAGTCATAGTGATATCTGATATTATGGTCATCAGTTGTTATTGATGTTATATTTCCTTTATCATCATATTCATAAGTGGTAGTTTCTGTTAGATAAGTAGTTTGATTTCCATTATTGATTTTGATTTTAGTGATATCTTCACTGATTAAATCAAATGTTTGTTCATCGCGTTGAAGATAAGCATATTCATGACATAAGTCTATTTTATTATTATGAATGTTTTGATGTTTGATTCTTCCCAGTACATCATAATTATAGGTAGTATTATATGTGGCATAATATCCTCTATTTCCCGTTCTTTCACTATAAGTAATCTTCGTTAGTTGTTGTTCTTCATTATAGGTATGATTACATGTTAATGCATAATTTACTTGAGGTGCATTTATAGTATATGAAGTGATATTTCGATGATGATTATCATAAGTATTCTCAATAATTAATACTACTTGATTATTAATCTTCTTTTCTTGTTTTATTATCGCATCATAAATATCATAAGTATTTATGATCTTTTCATTATCAACTTCATTATTGAGTTGAGATATTTTCTGTGATTCTATTTCACTTATTAAGTCTTGGTCATTATATCGATATTTTGTACTTCCTTGATAATCATTAGAAAAGTATTTACTTAGTATTTGTTTTCCTTCTTTGTCAAAATATGTCTCTTCAATTAAGCCATTGCTTGTTGTTGATTTAATACATGAACTAATAGATGTTTCTTGACTATCATTAACCTTGTCCTCATAGATATTATTAATTCTTCTTCACCATTTAAAGATATTTTTGTCTTTCTTCCTTGCCCATCATATTCATAATTTACTTTCATTCCATGATGAGTCATACTCGTTAATAATCCATAATTATAGGTAAATGAAGTTGAATTATTTATTCCTTTTGTCGATGAACTTATACTTAATAATTCTCCAGTATGAAAGTCATATTGATATTTTATTCCTGCTTCTTTATCTTGTTCTTCTATTTTCATTAACGAAGCATCTTTTTTATTATAACTTTTTATCTTTTCTAGATTTCCTTTGTCATCATAGATATATTCTTTGACATTCTTTTTATTATCTTCAATATATGTTATTTGACTTTTATCATTATAGTTATATCTTGTTATTATTTCTTCATTATAGATATTTTTATTTTTACTTTGTTGATATTGTCCTTTGTCATTATAATCGAGATATTCGCTTATTCCACTTTCACTTTCTTCTTTAATTACGTTTTTATTTTCATCATAAGAATAAATTGTATATTCATTTAAAATTATTACCTCGATTGATTCTATCATTGAGCTTTGTAATAAACCATTATTATTAGAACAAGCTATGCCTAAGCTTAATGGTTTATTTCTATTTACTTTAAAACATAATATATATACTCTTTCTTTAACTCCTTCGGGTATTTGTTTTTTATATTCAATTTGTTCTTCTTGGTCTTGAATCACCGTAACTCCAAGATCAAATGATGGGGTTTGACTTACTTTTATTTTTAATCCCATTATTTCTTGAGGTTTTATTTTATTACTTATATCACCAATGGTATAAGTATGCCATCCTATAAATGAACTAGGACTTATATTTAATATGGTTTCTTTCCTTTTATCTTGTAATCCTGAAAATATTATCTTATCTTCAAGATATTCTTTATACTTTATATATTTCTCTGTCTCTTCCTTTATAATCATTCCATTAGAAGAAAACAAATATTGGACATTATCATTTGTGATATGATCATTAATAACTACAGTATGATGAAGACTATTATCTTCTAATTGATATGTTTCATCACTTATTAATCTTTGTTCTGCTGCTTCATTTATAGTTGTGTTTTCATTAATTGTTCCTTCTAAACAATATCTTTTAACATTAACACTTCCATCACTATTTTTTATTATCTCTAGTCTTTCTAATAATGGAGTTATTATCTTTATTCCATTAGTATAATCAAAGCTAGTTAACCTATCATTTTCATTTATACTCATTAAAAGATTATTTGAATAAGTATATGTGGTATTTCTTCCCTTAGAATCTATTAAAGAGGTTAATAATCCACTTTCTTTATCATAATTAAACTTTATCTTTTGACTATCAGTATAAACTGATAACATTTTATTTTGATCTTCTAGTTCATATCCATATTCAATATTTATCTTATTCTCATATTTATCTTGGATTAAGATTAATCTTCCATAGCCATCAAATCCTAATGTATTCCCTTCTTCATCCATGATGAAATCATTGACTTGCTTCTTTTGTTGGTCTATTAGAGTTTGTCTTGTTGCTTTTAAGGCATTTAATTGTTGTTGACTTGCTTCTAAATTAATATTTGTTCTTCCTATTTCCTTTTCATATATACTAAGCTGTTCAACAATACTTGCTAAAGCTTCTTTTTCTTGCTTGATTTGTATTTGTTTTGTTAACTCTTTATATTCATTTTCTGCATTTTGATATGAATCTGTTCCTGTATCTAAATTACTTTTTCTTTGATACAAGTAATTGAAAGCGTTTAGTATACACTCGACTACACTTGGGGTGTTAATATCTGTTGGTCCATAATATTTTAATGTATTCTTATTTATTCCATTATTTACCCCTAGAAATTCTAAACAGTAATTACCTATATCAACATTGAACTGCTTTTGTGCTTCTTTGAGTTCTTCTTGGACATCTTGCATTGTTTGGTAATTACTTTTTATTTGCTCTTGTAAATTATAATTTTGAATTTGATTACTTAATTGCTTTAACAATGTATTATATGTATCTATTGCTCTTTCTTTTGTTAATGATATTTCTTCTATATATCGTTTGGTATTTACAATTTGATTATTGATATTGGTGATATCTTCATTTTGATATATATCTTCTAATTCTTGATTTTCTTCTTCCTCTTCTTCACATATTATTATCCCATCAGTTTTAACGCTTATTTGATGTGTTATTTTATCTGTTTGCAAGTATTTATAAACATATATTCCATCTTTATTTTTGGTGATGATATTTTTATATTCTAATTCAATACTTGCGACATTTCCATCTTTATCTGAAAAATATCCTTCTTCAGTTTTTATTACATCTTGGGGATTTAAATATATTTTCTTTTGGCTTTCTTTTTCATAACAATAAAATTGTAGATTTTGTGAAATATTTTTTATATCTATCTCTCTTTTTCCAAATCCATATGAGACATAATAACGTCCTTTTACTTTCTTTTTTTCTTCAAATGAAGTTAAATTCATTCCTGATATATATATTAATTTATCATCATTTTTGATTTCATTTTGGACTTCATATATATGATTTTCATCTTCTTGATATTTTAGTTTTTGATCAGAATCAAGATATATTTCTTGACGATCTACATATTTTTTGACTTCATTGATATCGTTATAATACCAATATTCTTTAAATATATGTCGTTCATTTTTTCCATCTACATATGTTATCTCTTTATATCCTTTTGTTGAATCATATTCTTGGCTCTTATCTATATATTGATGGAGATTACTTCTCCATCCTTTCCCTAAATATGCTTTATTATCTTCTTTATTTTCTTCATCATAGTTATGTTTTAACTCTATTGATAATTGTTTCTCTTGTATTATTATATTATCACTATGTTCATAGGCCAATTTTAAATCTATTAGGTTTATTTTTGCTTTCCCTTCTTGCCCTATTTCATATTCTCGATATTGTTTTTTATTTTTCTCTTCTTTTTCTTCTTCATTATTTACTTCAATCGTTGGATCAACAATAATCGGAAATAATCTATCTTTATCATTTATCCAATCTGCATCACAATGTAAATGAATTATTAATTGCTTTCCAACTTGTTTTATCTCATATGAACATTCTTCACTTTGTTTTCCATTACTATCTTCCATATATGGACTTTCTATTTTATAGATTGTTTTCCCTGCTTGTAATAAATGCAAGGTATTATCTTGTTCATTAAAGTTTGGCTCTAAGTCCCCGATATCCATCACAAAGTCATAATCATAGCTTTCTTGCTTTGTTTTGATAATTAAACTCTCTTTTATTTTGTCTTTCTGACATTGATATTTTAAATCAATTCCTTCTAAGATATCTTTATATTTAATTTCATTATCTTTTTCTCTTTCAATGATATTATGTTTCTTATTTAGTAAATTCATCTTTAATTGATGTTTATCTTTTATTATTGATATTAAATTATTAAACTCTACTTTATAATTCTTGCTTTGCTTAATTATTGGTTCTTCTTTAATATTTTCATCATTTATAATTATCTTTTTCATTTTATTTATCCTTCTTATTTGTTAATATCCATGTATTTTTTTCTTTCTTTAATTGTTCTATTGTCTCTTCTAATCTTTGATTTATCTCTTCATTATATTTTATTCTTTCGTAGATATTTTTCTTTTGACTCCATTGGTGCAACATCGTATATATCCCTTTGGCTATGGTTAAGGTCAAGGTTGCTCCACCTATTAATCCTGTTATCAATGATTTATCTATCTTTATTGTTTTATTTATTATCATTTCATTTACTAGATACATTATCGTATACATTATTAATGCTACACTTCTTCCTATTCGTGAAAGCATCTCATCTTTTTGGCTTTCTTCTATCGTTGGAGTTATTATTTTTTTCTTTATCAATATTTGTTTTATTATTTGAGTTATTATCATGGTCATTATACTAGCTAATATTGTTACATAACTGACTTTGATATATATTCTATAGTCTTTTAAAAAAGTAATATCCATTGTTCCCTTTTTTCCTTTCGTTGTAGATATTACTAGCTAGTTCTTATCTATATCTTTACTATACCTTATTTCTTTACCTTAAAAAGTACCCAATTTGGGTACTTTATTTTTTTTATTTGTAGTATAATTTATTATACTATTTTCTTTATTTTCTCTATTTTTTATTGAAATTTTTTCTTTTTTTATTTTTTTTATTCTATTTTTTTATCCATTCTTCTTTTTCTAAATACAAATATGTGTTCCCTATTAATCTATTTATTATTTTTATATCATTTATTAATTTATGCCTGGAGATATAACATTTTTGGGCTACTTGCTCTAACTTCATCTTCTCAGGATTTATGTACACTTGATAATAAACTTCATAATAATTCATATCAAATGTCCTATCTATTACATTAAGTATTACTTTTATTATTCTTTTTATTCTTTCTGTCATTTCATAAGTTATTACTCTTTTACTTCTTTTTAACATTTTTACTCCACCTTTATTTTTTCTTTCTTGATTTTATATCTTATTTTTTTACTTTTAAATGAAATTTATATAAAACGAGACGCTTTTTCTATTAATTTATTAATAAATTATGCTAAAATATCTTTCGTAAACATAGGAGGAAATAGAATGTCAAAAAAGTATGTTTATCTTTTTACTGAAGCTGCTGGCTTAGGAAAAGAAATCCTCGGAGGAAAAGGCGCTGGTCTTGCAGAAATGGCAAGTATTGGTATTTTAATTCCACAAGGATTCACAATCACTACAGAAGCATGCGTTAAGTATTATGATGACGGTGAAAAAATTTCTGATGAAGTATTAACACAAATTAAAGAAAAATTAGCTGAATTAGAAAAAGTAACTGGTAAAAAATTAGGAGACAAAGTTAACCCATTGCTCGTTTCTGTCCGTTCAGGTGCAAGAGTCTCAATGCCTGGTATGATGGACACTATTTTAAACTTAGGTTTAAATGATGAAACAGTAGAAGTTATCGCAAAAGCAACTGGTAATGAAAGATTTGCTTACGATAGCTATAGAAGATTTATCTTAATGTTCACTAACATTGCAAAAGGTTTCTCAAGAAAAGAAATGGATGCAATGCTTGAAGAACTTAAAGCTTCAAAAGGTTACAAAGCAGATTGCGATATTCCTGCTGATGAATTAAAAGTATTAATCGCAAAATATAAAGTTTGGTACAAAGAACATGTCGGAGAAGATTTCCCAACAGATCCTTGGACCCAATTAATAGAAGCTGTTGGTGCTGTTTTCAGATCATGGAACAACGAAAGAGCTATCGTTTATAGAAGAATGAATGGTATCCCTTCTGATTGGGGTACAGCTGTTAACGTTCAATCAATGGTCTTCGGTAACAAAGGTGATAATTCAGGAACTGGTGTTGGATTCTCTCGTGATCCAGGAACTGGTGAAAAGAAGATTTTCGCTGAATATTTAGTTAACGCTCAAGGTGAAGATGTTGTTGCTGGTATTCGTACACCAATGGAAATTGATGAATTAAAGAGAAGATTACCACATATTTATGAACAATTTGTTCAAACTGCTGCAAAACTAGAGGCACATTACAAAGATATGCAAGATATGGAATTTACTGTTGAAGATGGTAAATTATACTTCTTACAAACTCGTAATGGTAAAAGAACCGCTGCTGCTGCATTGAAGATTGCTTGTGACTTAGTGGATGAAGGCGTAATTACACCTGATGAAGCTGTTTTAAGAGTCGACGCAAAATCATTAAACGATTTATTACACCCTACATTTGATGTAGCTGAATTAAAGAAAAATACACCTGTTGCTTATGGTAACCCTGCTTCTCCAGGAGCTGGCACAGGAAAACTTGCTTTCTCTGCTGCTGAAGCTAAAGAAAGAAAAGATAATGGTGAAAAGGTCGTTCTCGTAAGAGAAGAAACTTCACCAGAAGACCTCATTGGTATGGTTGCTTCTGAAGCAATTGTTACTATGAGAGGCGGTATGACTTCTCACGCTGCTGTTGTTGCTCGTGGTATGGGTAAATGCTGTGTTACTGGTTGTTCACAAGCTATTATCGATGAAGAAGCTAAGACAATGACCATCAATGGTAAAGTATATGGACCAGGTGATGTAATTTCAGTTAATGGTTCTACTGGTGCTATTTATGAAGGCGCTATTAAGATGGTTCCTGCTGAATTATCAGGTAACTTTGGTCGTTTAATGACATGGGCTGATGAATATAGAACCTTAAGAGTTCGTGCAAATGCTGATACACCTCGCGATGCTGAAAATGCACTTAAATTTGGAGCTGAAGGAATTGGTCTTTGCCGTACAGAACATATGTTCTTTGCTGAAGATAGAATCTTCTCAATGAGAAAAATGATTCTTGCTAAAACAACAGCTGATAGAGAAGCTGCTCTTGAAGAATTATTACCATTCCAAAAATCTGATTTCTATGGTTTATTTGCAACCATGAAAGAAAAGAATGTCAATATTCGTTTACTTGACCCTCCTCTACACGAATTCTTACCTCAAGAAGAAGATAAGATTGAAGAATTGGCTAAAGCAATCGGAATTACAGTCGCCGATGTAAAAGCTAGAATTGCTGAATTACATGAATTCAATCCTATGATGGGATTCCGTGGAGATCGTCTTGCTGTTCAATATCCTGAAATTGCTAGAATGCAAGCTAAAGCAATTATTACTGCCGCTTTAGATGCTCAAAAAGATTTAGGAATTGAAATTGAACCAGAAATTATGATTCCATTTGTTATCGAATTAAAAGAATTAAAATTCGTTAAGAAAATTATCTGTGAAACAGCTGATGAATGCATTAAAGCATCAGGTCAAAAGATGGTATACCATGTTGGTTCAATGATTGAAATCCCAAGAGCTGCTTTACTTGCCGACAAATTAGCAACTGAAGCTGAATTCTTCTCATTTGGTACAAACGATTTAACTCAAATGACTATGGGATTCTCTCGTGATGACTCAACAAAATTCTTACCTGCATACTATGACAAAAAGATTTTCGAAGATGATCCATTCCAAACTATCGATCAAGAAGGTGTTGGTCAATTAGTTAAGATGGCTACAAAACTCGGACGTGAAGCTAACGCCAAGTTACATGTCGGTGTTTGTGGTGAAACAGGTGGAGATCCTCGTTCAATCGAATTCTATAACAAAGTAGGTCTTGATTATGTATCATGCTCACCATATAGAGTTCCTGTTGCTCGTTTAGCTGCTGCACAAGCTGCAATAAAAGCAAAAAGAGCTGCAAAATAAGATATTAATCTAAAATAAAAATAAAGACTATTAGACAAATCGGTCTAATAGTCTTTTTTATTAAATAAATTTTTAACGATGTGCTTCAAAGAATTTTAAAATGTCTTGCATGATATTTAAATCTAATTCTACCAGTTTATTATAATCGAATGAATTATATAATGAAGATGAAACATCTTGAGGAATTTTATTTTTATATTTCATTTTGGTCGATGATATTTCTTGATTAACTTTTAAATCATATTCACTCGCTGATTTAGTTATATTTGGTCGATGATATCTTCCTTCGACTAAATAAAAAGAAATATTTTTATTATCACTTAACATTTTTTTATAACGATAGAAATTATTTTGCGGATTAACAATATTATCTCTATCTCCAGATATAAGTAATGTAGGAATACTCGTGTTGCTTAAAGAATCAATACTATTAATATTAGCCAATCGCTGAAGTCTAATTTTTTCTTCCAGATTTAAAAAATATCCCATTAATTTTGATGCATTTCCCATTAATGGTTTCATGAAATCCAAAAACAACTCATTTGAAGAATTAAAACCAGACATAGAGACTATTGCTGATATATCTTTTCTAAAATATGATATATTGTTAACGCTATACCCACCTAAAGAATGACCAAATAAAAATAATTTATAATCGCAAAGTTCTTTTTTTCTTTTTACATAATCTATTGCAGCATTTAAATCTTTTATCGCGTTTTGAAAAAAGATAATACCTTTTCCTGTTGAATTTAAACATCCTCGAACATCATAAGCAAAAACTAAATAATCGTTGTTTACAAAATAGTTAATTTCTGTCATATATTGTATATGTCCAGCCCCTATTCCATGTGATAAGATAATAATACCTTTAATATTTGCCTTATCGCTATAGTAAAAATAACCAGCAAGATCATTTTTATCGCTTTTAAATTTCACATTTTTAACTTTTAAATTTGCAAAATCTTCAACTCCAAAATAATGTAATGTGTTATCATCAATGTATCTATGACCTAAGACACTCTTTCTAATAAAAGAGGTTAGCCAAAAACATCCTATGATAGTTAAAATAAATAAAGCTAATAAAATAATTAATATAATCCAAAAAACTTTCATATTCTTTTATTTCCCTTTATATTAAAACTCATTGCAATTAGTTTTTTCAAGTTTTATGGCTTAATCAAAAAAATCAATTTTATTTTTTGTTCTTATTACTAAATAAACTTGAATGATATAATAATTATAGATAAATTATAATTATCTTTTTGAGGAATATTTATGATGAAATGTAATGCAGTTTATGGTCAATCTGGTGGTCCAACTTCGGTTATAAACGCCTCCATGTATGGAGTGATTAAACAATGTTTAAAAAGCGAAGAAATAGAAGATTTATATTTGATGCACAATGGAATTAATGGTTTAATCAATGATGATTTAAAAAAAGTAAGCGATATTCCTCTAGAGCAAATAGAATTACTACCTTTCACCCCAAGTTCTATCATTGGATCTATTAGACATAAATTAGATAATTATGAACAATGTGAAACAGAGTATCTTCAAATCTTAAAAACCTTAAAAAAATATAATATCCGCTATATTTTTTATAATGGTGGTAATGATTCTATGGATACATGCCACAAATTATCTTTATTTTTAAATAAGATAAATTATGATTGTAAAGTAATTGGTATTCCTAAAACTATTGATAACGATTTAATGTTAACTGACCATACTCCTGGATTTGCTTCAAGCGCTAAATATATTATAAATACTATTCAAGCAATTCATTATGACAATGAAACTTATCCTAATGGACGCGTCAATATTGTTGAAATTATGGGAAGAGATACTGGATGGCTATGTGCCAGTGCTTCCTTAGCGTCTATTAGTAATGCCGGTCCTGATTTGGTTTATCTTCCCGAGGTCCCTTTTGATATAGAAAACTTTTTAAATGATGTCAAAGAAATATACAATAAGCAAAAGCGTTGCTTGGTCGTAGTTTCTGAAGGCATTAAAGACCGCGAAAAAAATCTGATTCAAAAAATAGACACCTTCGATGAATTTAATCATTTTCAACTTGGAGGGGTATGTCATTATTTATCAAATTTAATAGAGAAAAACTTACATTTTCCAACTAGAGCTATTGAGCTTTCATTACCTCAAAGATGTTATAGTTATTCCGGTTCAAAAATTGATGTTGAAGAAGCCATTAAATGTGGTCAAGTCGCAGTAAAAACCGCTATTAAAGGAATTAGCAACATCATGATTGCCATTAAACGAACAAATGACGACCCATATCAATGCGAATATATTAATGTTCCCCTTAACAAAGTGGCTAATGGTATCAAAAGGGTTCCTGATATTTATATAAATAAAAAAGGCAATAACATTAATTCTACATTTATTTCATATTGTTTGCCGTTAATACAAGGGGAAATAACTATTCCCATAAAAAATGGTATTTATCATTTTGCTGAAAAAAAATATTTTTAAATTATTTAATAAACTCTTTTATATAATGTAACGGAGCTATTCCAGTATATTTTTTAAATTCTCCTGAAAAATGAAGTTGATTTTTATATCCCACTAAGGCCCCAACTTCTTTGATTTTATATTTTTCAGTTAATAACAATTTTTTTGCCTGTTCCATTCTTACAAAAGTCAAGTACTCTTTAGGTGTAGAATTAGTATATAAAGCAAAAATATTAGACAAATAATTAGAAGTTACGCCCACCGCCTTAGCAACATCTAAAATAGTTATCTCTTTATTATAATATTTATTAATGAACTCTTTCGCGTTATTTATATGTTTTTCTTTAATCGCTAAATTTTCAATTGTTTTTTTATTATTCTTTGTAATTTCATAAAATAATTCATATAGAATTCCTAAGCATTTAATGGAAACATTGCCACATTCATAATAAGCATGATATATTTTATAAAAATAATATCCCAAGTGAGAATTAGTATCTTTTACAACACTATTACTAACGGCAAAAACTGTATTAAATATTAAGTCTTCCACCGCTGAACCATTAAAAGAAACTAAAATACATGAATAACTTCCTTTCAAGATATTTATACTATGACCAATTTTTACAAACAAAACATCACTTTCTTTTAATACTCGTTTTTCCCCATCGAGAATAATATCAATAGATCCAAAACGACAGAATAAAAATATATAGTTCTTAATCTTATCTTCACTTATTGTATCTACTTCTCCATTAAGTTCACGAATATCTTGCACATTTAATTCAATGTATTTATTAGCGAGTAATTTTAGGCTCATAATAATATTCCTCTTACGCTGCAATAATAACATTTTTATTGATTTTATAAAACCCGTAAAATCCAAAAAAGCTTTTTATAGCAAAAATTATTGCTTTTAATATATTATTTAAAAGCTAAATGATGTTTTTTATAATTTATTTTAATATACTTGCAAATGTTATAATTATTAATATAACTGATGCCGATAATAACACAGCATTAGCCACTATATATAATTTGTTTTTTTTAGTTACAGAAAAAACTAATCCAATAATACTAAAAATGATAGAAAATAATACATTAAAAAAAATAAATATTAAAAAGCCTATTAAAGTAAGACAAAATATCGTGCTTTCAGAAACATTAACATTTAAATTGTTATTCATAGTATTTCTTACATTTTCATTTATATCCATTTTTTTCTCCCATTTCATTTTTTATCATTTTTGATAAATCTATTTTAACACTTATTTCTCTTTTATTAAATATTTCATAAAAAGAAAATAAATAAGCTTGCAAGCAAAGAGGAGTATTTTGGCTTTTTTCTCCATATAGATTATCGCCAACTAAAGGATGATTAATATACGCAAAATGAACTCTAATTTGATGAGTTCTACCTGTATGAATAGCAACATCTACCAAAGATTTTTTACCATTTTCTAACACTTTATACTCACTGATTGCTTCTTTAGCATTTTTGCTAACAATCATTTTATTTTCATGACGATTTCTTCCAATTGGTAGATTAATGATCCCTTCTTTTTTACTAAAGCGATTAAAGCATAAAGCGTAGTATTTTTTTATAACTTGTCGCGAAGCAATCAAATAGTTCAAGTAATCTTCACTAACAAAATTCTTAGCAAAAGCAACAATCCCTTCTGTTTCATAGTCTAATCGATTGCAAAACCTCACCTTACGATGAATATGATGACTCTTATAATAAAAGGAAACCATGTTAGTTAGCGTTAATTCTTTACTAACACCATCACTATGAATTAAGATATTTCGCGGTTTATTTACAAATAAATAATTATCATCTTCATAAATTATATCCAACGTCGAAGGAATAGGAGCAACATCTATATCTTCTTTAATTATTATTTTTAAAATATCATTTTCATGACAAATATAATTTTCATCTACATTTATATCATTAACAAAAAAAGATTTTTCTAGTCTTAATTTATATATTTTTTCTTTACCTACATGAAAACCCAACAATATATCCCTAATAGTTTTATTAGCTAATTCATCTTGAATTTTATAATTTAAATAATCCATATTAATAATCTATTTTTTTAGAAATTGCAATAGCTAAAGATCCTGGGCCAATATGACAAGATACCGAAAGCGAAAGATGATCAACATAATAATCAATTGCTCCTGGAATATCTTGCTTAACTTTTTGTAAAAAAGCTAAAGCTTCTTCTTCGTTATTAGTGTGTGCGATACCAATATGAACATTTTCCGCGCCATGAAAACGATTTTTTATATCTTCAATAGCTGATTGAAGCATAATTAATTTTGCCGCTTTCATTCCTCTAGTCTTTTTATATGCATCTAATTTAGCCCCCTGAATTTGAAGAACTGGCTTAATGCCCAATAAGGCTCCAAGAGCCGCTCCTGAAGGAGTTATTCTTCCTCCTTTTTTCAAATATTTTAAAGTATCGACAGAAATGTAAATTGATGCTTCAAGAGCCTCTTTTTCTAAAATTTCTTTTATCTCACTTCCAGTTTTTCCAGCTTTTTGCAATTCTATTGCATCTAATACAGCTTGTCTTTGAGTCACCGATATTCTTAAATTATCAACCACAAAAACTTTATTAACATATGGTTTTTCACTGGCAAAAGTTATCGCGGTTTCACAAGACATCGATAAACCCGAACTCATTGGAATATGAACAACTTCATCGTATTCCTCTAATAATTTGTCCCAGAGTTCTATCACTTCACCAATCGCTGGTTGCGAAGTGGATACATCTACATTATCCGCTAGCATTTTATAAAATTCATTTTGTTTCAATGATATATCTTCAAAATATTGTTGTCCATTGGCAAAAAAAGGCATTGGAATAACCTTTATTCCTAATTCTTTAGCCTGTTCTTGTGTTATTCCAGAATTAGAATCTGTAACAATTACAATTTTTTTCATAAATACACCTCTCAAATTATATTTATTTTACATAATATTATCATATTTGAGCACAAAATTCATTTTAGTCATACTATAAAATTAAATTAATACAAAATAGATTAATACTCTTTTTTGAAATCGCTTACATTTTTTTAAAAAAGGTATTGATTTTTTTTTAATATATATTATTATATATATGCACGATCCCCTCGTGATGTATATGTTGGTAATATGGTCCAACGTGTCTACGCTTAACCTAGAAATTAAGCTCTACAAAATTTAAAAGAAGAAATGCTTTCCTTTGCAATCCCCCATAAAAATTATTGTATAAGCGTTTCTTCTTTTTTTATTTGCCTTTATGCTTTATTTCATCCCAACCTATCTCTTTTTTTGTAAATACTACTTTTAAAAATAATGGGATAAATGAAGCTAAAAATATCGGATTAAAGAAGAAAGCTTTAACTTTGCTTTTAAATAAATAATCAGTTTTTCCTTTTTCTGAAGCCAACATACTTGCAGTAAAAATGCCTAACAATAGATATATAGCTAATAATACACTGATAAATCTAGAAAATGCAGATACCCATTCGATATCTTCATAAACTATAGAAGCTATACCTAATCCAAGGCAAAACAAAAGATATAAAACGACTAATACAATCATTGCAACAAAAGGCCAAATGCCTAAAGATTTCATAATTTTATTAATTGAACGTGTTTTTTTATTTGCTCGATGAATTTGTTTTCCATATTTTTTTCTAACACTTAAATAACCACTTACCCATCTTAATCTTTGAACATTAGATACTTTCATAGTTGTTGGTTGTTCATCATAATAAATCGCATTTTCATTATATGTAGAAGAAAATTTATTAAGTGTAGCCACCATTGTAAGTTCATAGTCTTCGGTCAACGAATTAAATGGATATCCACCCCAAGATTCTATAATCGATCCCTTTATATAAAATCCAGTTCCCGTAATTGTGACATTTAAGTTTTTTTTGGCTCTTTCTTTGTTTCCAAATACGTTTATCATTGAGAAAACTAAAGCCGAACAAGTTGAAACTACAGATTCATTAGGATTAGTTGGTTTACGATAACCACACGCTAAATCGTATCCCTTATTATATATTGAGTTCATTTGTGACAAATAATCTTTATCTAGATAATTATCTGCATCAAAAATAAAATATGCATCATATTTTTTATTTTTAGATAAAATATCTTTTACACATTCATCTAACGCATATCCTTTACGATGACGATTATCTAAATTTGTACGAACAAATATTTGCGCACTAAATTCTTTTACGATATCACATGTTGGATCTTCTTCAGACTCTACAATGACATATACATCTTCCATTGATTGATTATATACTTGATTTTTAATACTCTCTAAAATATTGCGAATAACTTTAGATTCATTTCTAGCTGGTATCAAAATAGCAAAGCGATTGTCTTTTTCTTCACTAATAACATTTTTATTTCGAGTACGAGCGATAAACAAACTATAATATATTATCAACATTATAATAATAATGATGATGCCCCATATAGAAAGATCGCCCCAGTACAAAACTTCTCTAATCATTTATCAAGATCCTAGCAGTATTATTTCATAAATAATAATTTTTTTCAAATATTGATATATTAAATATTAACTTATTTAAATATAGTACTATAAGCTTGGCAAAGTGTTTCCAAACTCATCTTTGCATTCGCGGGTGAAGTAGAAGGTAAAGCATATGCTAATGATAAGTATTCTGGAAAATGTCTTTTAAAAAGTGAATATGCTTTTTGACCATTTAAAAATATTTTTTCAATCGGATAGTTATCCATAATTTCTTTTAAATTTATGCATGTTACATCTTTTATAGAACTATCACTTGAATTATTAATTGAGCAAGAAAAAATCACATCATATAAAGCTATTTTGTATCTTTTTAAGAAATCTTTCTTTTCCTCTACGCTTTTTGAAGCAACATTTTCTTTAGTTAATAATCCTAATACTTTATAAAATCTATTTTGAGGATGCATATAATAGAAATTATTTTCTCTTGATTTCACACTAGGAAAAGACCCTAAAATTAAAATTTTAGAGTCTTCATTTATAAATAATGGGAATTGATGTTCAATAATTTTATGGCAAGAAATGGCCTGTTTCTTCATATATTTTATACCAATCTTCACGAGTTAATTCAATTTTTTCTCCTTCTAAAGATTCATAAATATGTTTGAAATCCATCGACCCATTAACAACCATAAGATTCTTATCTATTCTTAATAAAAATGCTGTAGCAATGGCGCATTTAGAAGTATGGTATTTTGAAGCAAATTTAGTTAAAACTTGATTATATTGAGGATATTTTTCTTCATCAAATATACATCCATCAAAGAATCCAACTTGAAAAGGACTCCAACATTGAATAATTATATTTTCTTTTTTTAAATAGAAAAGTAAATCATCATTGCTTCGAGATGTCTTAGAAAGAGGGACATTACAATACATCGTTTGATCTAACATCAAAGTATTTCCTAAGCCTAATTGAACTTGATTATATTCTATTTTACATTTTAAAGTTTGCTTTAAGTATTCTATTTCCATAATAGTAAAGTTAGATAATCCAAAATGTTTAACCAGATCATTTTCCATCAGATAATTTATTGCTTTAGCAATTTCTTCATTATCCATCAAAATGTCTGGACGATGTAAAAGCAAACAATCTAAACAATCGATATTCATTCTTTTTAACGATTCTCTTGTCGCTTTAATAATATAATCATAGCTAGAATCATAGCCACGATAATCATGACAAATACCGACTTTAGTTTGAATATACATCTTATTTCTTAAAGAAGGATTATTTTGTAAAACCTTACCTAATAATGTCTCACAATACGTATTGCCATATATATCCGCGATATCAAAAAAATAAATTCCTTCATTTAAGCAATCTAATATAAGTTTTTCTAATTCTTTCTCGCTCAAACATGAGCTTCTCATTAAACCTAAAGCAATTCTACTCATTAGCTAAACCTCTATTTAGTTTTCTTTGTTTAATTAAAGCGATTAATAAAATCACGATTGATAAAATATTTAGCAAGATATGTATTACCGCTAAAACGACATGATAAATGAGATTTGGTCCAACAAAAACAATTAAAAACATTATGCCTGCAACGATAAAAACTAAACTACTTATAATAGTTATGATAGCCATTGCTGTTGCAACTTGTTTCTTCTTAAAGAATTGTAAAATGATATTTATGAATAATAGAATCGCTGAAGTAATTAAAGGATAAATCGATAAAATAACAAAAACAAAAACAGAAAGTCCAGCGCCTTCTGGATTATCTCCGCTTGTAGAATAATTAGCAAAATTAAATAATATTAAATAACCAATAAAACAAAGCAAATTAATTAAATTATTAATGCCTGAAGTTATCTTTTCAATTTTAGAATATTTTGATAACATAGTATTTCCTCCTATATCAATATAATACACTTTTATTAAAAATAATTGAATACAACAACTTGCTAAAAATCTTAAATATTCATATTTTTTTAAATAATTAACAAAATTTTAACAATTATTTATTATTATATATTAAACTAATTAAAACTATTAAAAGTGGAGGAATTATGCTAAATAAAATTCTTGTAGCAGAAGATGATGTCGATATAAACAATTTAGTTTGTACATATCTTAGAAATTCGGGATTTGAAGCAATAGCATGTTTTGATGGTCAACAGGCTTTAGAGGTATTTAATAAAACTCAATTCTCATTAATTATTAGTGATATAATGATGCCTAAAATGGATGGATATACCTTAGCAAATAACATCCGTCAAATTAATACCTTGGTTCCTATTTTATTTTTAACCGCTTTAGATGATAAACCTTCCAAGCAATATAGTTTTTTAATTGGTGTTGATGATTATATAGTTAAACCTTTTGACGCTGATTTACTTATTCTTCGAATAAAAGCTCTTTTAAGAAGATGCAATATTAACGAAAAAAAAGAAATAGTTGTTGGCAACTTAAGAATGGATCAAGAAGAACATACTTCTTATGTAGACAATAATGAATTATTATTAACCGTAAGAGAATTTGATATATTATATAAACTTTTATCTTATCCAAAAAAAACTTTTACTCGCACGCAGTTGATGAATGAGTTTTGGGACTATGATTCTTCAGCAACTTCTAGGACAGTAGACGTATATATGGCAAAGATTCGTGAAAAAACTTCATCATGCAATGGATTTGAAATTATCACTGTGCATGGTCTTGGTTATAAGGCAATATTAAAATGAAAAAGAAAAAAATTAGATCAACAATAATTGGTGGAATATTATTATTTTTATCATTGTCTATCGCTTTTACAATTTCAATTGTTACTTATGATTATATAAATAAAATAATCGATAATAATTTTTTAATTTCTTTAATAATGTTTATAGTATTATTAATTCTCTCTTTAACATATACAATAATCGATATTGTTAGACGAAAGTTAACCATCGATCATCCCCTTAATAAGATATTAACTGCAACCGATCAAATTGCTCACGGAAATTTTAAAGTAAATTTAGAAATAAATCATTCTCCTAATAAATATGATGATTTCGATTATATCATGGAAAACATTAATAAAATGACTAATGAATTAGCCCAAACTGAAATCGTACATAACGATTTTATTTCTAATATCTCTCATGAATTAAAAACTCCTTTAACAATAATTCAAAGCTATGCTCTTGCTTTACAGAATGAACATCTATCAAAAGAAGATAAAGAAAAATATTTACAAATACTGCAACAAACATCTAAAAAATTATCTACTTTAATAACTAATGTCCTTAAATTAAATAAACTAGAAAACCAAAAATTAAAATTAGAAAAGGAAAAATTAAATTTTACCGATATTGTTTCAACCTGCATATTACAATTTGAGGAACTATTAGACAAGAAAAATATCCATGTGGAATGCCATTTAGAAGATGTAGAAATTGTCTCTATTAAAGATTATCTAGAAATTATTTGCAATAACTTAATATCTAACGCGATTAAATTTAGCTATGATAATGGATCTATTCGAATTTCATTAACTGAAGGTATTAACAAAATTATACTAACTATAAGCGATGATGGGTGTGGCATCCCTAAAGAGATTGGAAATCATATATTTGATAAATTTTATCAAGGCGACACATCTCATTTTAAAGAGGGAAATGGTCTTGGCTTAGCTCTAGTAAAAAAGGTTATCGATATTATAGGAGGAAGCATTATTGTCGATAGCGAAATAAATAAGGGCAGCACTTTTAAAATAGAATTAAATAAAATGTAATATGAAAAAATCAAAATTATTAACTTTCATCTTTAATCCACCTGTTTGGTTAATCGTCATTAACTTTATTTTGACGCTCTGTTGTATTATTGGGTCTATTATCATCATAAATATAACTGCACCAATATTTTTGTCATATATTGTATATGCTATATCAGCAATATCGCTTGCATATACCATATTTAATTTAATAAAAAATCATAAAAAGATAAAAAATAACTTTAAAAAATTATTAAATAAATATAATTTAACTAGCAACATTATCAATGATTATAATTATAGAAATAATGTATTTCTTTGCATTAGTACTTTAACTAACTTATGCTTTGCTATTTTTAATAGCGTATTTGCTATTATGTTTTATTCACTATGGAATATCACTATTGCTATATATTATTTTATATTATGTCTTATTCGTGGCACATTATTTATATCATCTAAAAAGATTGAGAAAAAATATCAAGATGATAAAGAAAAATATTTACATAAAATAAATATTTTTCAATTATGTGGCTTAAGCATTATGCTCCTTGAAATTGCTATGTCTAGCATGGTAACATTAATGATTTTTTCTTATAAACCTATAAGTGGTTCTAGTATCCTTGCTATTGGATCCGCAGCTTATACTTTTTATAAATTAACTTTATCAATTGTGAATATTATCAAAGTAAAAAAATTAAAAGACCCTATTTTCCAAGCATATCGAAATTTGGGAATAATCGATGCCTTAATAGCGTTATTATCTTTACAAGTTTCTCTTATTGCAGTATTTTCAGAAAAGCAAAATGATATGTTAGCCCTAAACGCAACAATCGGATTTTTAATTTGTAGTGTTACTATAGGCATTAGTCTATACATGATAGTCTCTGCTTATAAGATCAAAAAAACATTAAAGGAGAACGATAAATATGGAAAACAATAAATTTACTTACTCTTATTATTCACCTGATGAAAATCAAAGAAAAGAAATTGAAAATATTCGAAAACAATATTTGTCAAAAGATTTAATGGAAAATAAATTTGATAAATTAAAAAAATTAAACTCACATATCAAGAAAGTTTCTTATTCTATAGGTTTTGCTTGGGGAGTAATTGCAGTATTAACCTTTGGATGTGGGCTTAGTTTGATTCTTTCGTATCAACAATATATTTTAGGTTCAATAATCGGCATTATTGGATTTATCATCGGTTTATTTACCCATCCTCTTTATAAATTAATTTTAAAAAATTTAAAAAACAAACATCGTCAAACAATTTTAACACTTTGCGATGAGCTTTTACCTGATAAAGAAAAAGAGTAATTTTACAAAACTTTTACAAATAAATTACAAATCACCAATATATAATTATAAGTTTAGCAATATTCATTATTTATCATATCTTTGTAAAAACAAAGGAGAATATATATGGACAAAACACAAAAAGAAACAGTTTTAAAAATTCGTGAACAATACGAAAAGAAAGAAGCAAATGAAACAAGTGAATTAATCGCGTTAGATAAAAAGGTAAAAAAACCTTGTTTAATATTCACTTTCATTTGGGGTATATTAGGTTGCCTAATATTAGGAACTGGAATGTGCTTAGCAATGAAAATCATTGGAAACTTACCAATACTTGGAATTATAATTGGCATCGTTGGAATTATAATGGTCAGCATTAATTATTCACTATATCATTTTTTCTTAAAAAAACGAAAAGAAAAATACGCTTCTAAAATAATAGATTTAAGTAATAATCTTTTACATGAATAATAAATAGATATCCATACAAAAACTCAAAGCATTATCCTAGAACTTAGGAAACTAAACTTTGAGTTTTCTTTTTCACAAATTTTAATAATTTATCAATAATGCTTTATATTCCCAACATAATGCTTTTTCTTGTATTTTCAATAAACTTTTTTCTACTTTTAAATATTTGTAATTGTTCTTTTGTAGCAATTCTCTTCAATTTTAGCATTTAATAAATAAGTCGGTTGAATAATTTCACCTTTTAAATTCACCAATATTTTTTATACGTATCTCCTTTTTCCACATTACACTTATGACATAATGTTTGTAAATTATCATAAGTTGATTTCCCACCCTTTGCAATCGGCAATATATGGTCTATCTCAAGTTGAGCATATCTTTCAGAAACACCACATTTACAACATCTATACCCGTCACGTTCATAAATTGAAAATCTCATTTTATTGGAAACTTTACCACGTTCAACTCTGCAAAGTGAATTCCATATTTCGCAATCATTATAAAATGTTCCGTTTTTATTATTTATTCTTTTTATAAGAGCCAAAATATCACTATCATAGAAAACCTCTGATTTTTTTGCATATATATGACCATTTAGAGTAGAACAATATAAAGTAATAGTTACAATGAGTTGCAATATTGGCTTTTGTAAAAGATTGTTTTTAAATAATTGTTTCTCTTTTGTAATCAATTTTTCGAGTTTTAAATGTTTAATCGGATTTTTAAATCTTCCAAAATTAGATATCATTTTGACTTCACCCAAATAGTTTGAATACAATTGTTTGTTTTCAGAAATTTTTTTTATTTGAACGATTATTTTTTTGTTGATAAATTGTAATTGATAGATTAAATAATCTTCACAAGAAATTGTATCATAAAAATTTTCGTTATCGTATGTATGACATTGGTCAAAACTTATATTTTGATTAAATTTATAACGACTATTTATTTCATTTAATAGTTGTAAGCAAATACTATTTTGTATTACAAAATCATTATACTTTTGTTGTATAAAATTATATATGAAAAATATGACCATGCTAACCAAAATAATAAAAATGATTATATAAAATATAGGCGACATATTTTAACCCTCACATATTAAATAATTATAGCACGTATTATTTTATATAGTAATAAATGCCAATGGTTTTCAAGTATTAGCGTGAATTATTGTTACACAAAAAAGTAAAAGCAACAATCAAAAGAAAAATCTAAAAAGGTATCAAAGAAGTATACGTTAAAATTTAACACGTATAATAAAAAAAGAAAAAGATAATCAGAAATA
>CABUOQ010000029.1 GCA_902493275.1 uncultured Bacillota bacterium
AGGCTTTTTTATCTTCATTTTTTCCGGGTTTTTATAAAATTTTTTTATTTTTTTTTATTTTTTATGATTTTTATTACGTCTTTAACACTTTGTAAGCGTTCATATAAGGCACTTTTACTTATTCCAAGTTCTTTGGCCACATCCATTGGTTGCTTTTCTTCTAGATAAACTTTCTCAAATACTTGTCGCTGCTTTCCAGTTAATTGCTTTAAAATATTTCTTATTTTATTTTTATTTTCTTTTACTTTTTCTTCTTCTATTAATGATTCAAGTGGAGATAAATTATCTTTATCAGGTATATCTAATTCTTTCCCATCCTTATCAACAGGCCATGCAATGACTCTTCTTTTATATTTTTGTTCTTGGCAATATTCACGATATTCATCAAGCATCATCTTTTCTGTCCATTCTTTTGGTACAGTTGGATCATGATAAACATCATATGTATTTTTATCCATCACAAAAAAAACAGTTTTTATTTCACCTTTTTTATTTGTAAATGAAAATATTACCTGCTTTAGTTCCACAGCTAAATCCTCCAAATCTACTTTTTTTGGTTTAAAACTGTGATTTTTATTTAATAATCGTTCTTCTTTTTTATTTTATATTATTTATTAGCGCAAAAACAATTGGGCTGATTTTTACCTTTAATTTATATGAACATATAAAAAAGATGGCAAAATTTGCCATCTCTTATAAATTATTTTTCTTATAAATCTAATTATTCAGATTCACTTTCATCATCTTCAAATAAATTAGTGAAATCGATAACTTTACTTTCAGAATTGGTATCTTCTGGAACGATGATATCTTCTTCTTCAAAGGTATCATCTTTTTCTTCAACTACTTCTTCTTCCTCTTCAGGGTGAGAGAATGATTCACCAGCAGGAATAAGTTTACCAATCATAACATTTTCTTTTAAACCATGTAAGTAGTCAACACTACCCTTAATTGCCGCATCAGTTAAAACCTTCGTTGTTTCTTGGAAAGAAGCAGAAGATAAGAATGATTCAGTATCAAGAGCAGCTTTAGTAATACCTAACACCTTTGGATAACCAACCGCTGGACGTTTTCCTGCGACTATAGCCTTTTCATTAGCATCGGTAAAGCGATTAATGTCAACTTTAGTTCCAGGTAACAAATCAGTATCACCAGCATCAACTACAACAATCTTGCGTAACATTTGTTTAACAATAACTTCAATGTGTTTATCAGAAATATCAATACCTTGAATACGATAAACTTTATGAACTTCTTGAACAATGTATCTTTCAACTGCCGCCACATCAGAAACATTAAGAAGTGATTTAGGATTAATTGCACCACTTGTTAATGGTTGACCATTAATAACATCATCACCTTTATTGACAATGACGTGAGCCCCAATGACTGTAGTATATGATTTACTTTCAAGATTATTAGTAATTGTAATTGTTGATTTATTCTTTTCATCAACAGTAATATCAGAAACTTTACCTGCAATTTCAGAAATTACAGCTTCTCCCTTTGGTTTACGAGCTTCGAATAATTCTTGAACTCTTGGTAAACCTTGAGTAATATCTGATCCAGCAACACCACCGGTATGGAATGTTCTCATGGTAAGTTGTGTACCAGGTTCACCAATAGATTGAGCCGCCATAATACCAACGGTATCACCAACTGAAGCGATATTTCCGCTAGCCATGTTACGACCATAACAATGGACACAAACACCATCTTTAGTTTCACATCCGAAGAGTGATCTAATTTCAACTTTCTTAATTCCAGCATCAACGATCTTTTGAGCCATATCTTCATCCATCAAAGTATTTGCTGGACAAATTACTTCGCCTGTTTCTGGATTAACTATATCATGACAAGAGAAACGACCAACTAAACGATCGTATAATGGAACTATTGCATTCTTTTGTCCTGGTTCTCTGACTTCTTCAACTACAAAGCCATGATCTGTTCCGCAATCTTCTTCTCTAATGATAACGTCATGTGAAACATCAACTAATCTTCTAGTCAAATAACCTGAGTCAGCAGTTTTTAAAGCTGTATCAGCACCACCCTTACGAGCACCATGAGTTGCAATAAAGAATTCAGAAACAGTTAAACCTTCACGGAAACATGATTTAATTGGTAATTCAATAGTTTCACCATTTGGATTAGCCATCAATCCACGTAAGCCTGAAAGTTGTAAGAAGTTTGACATATTACCACGAGCACCGGAATCACTCATCATGTAAATTGGGTTTCGTGAATCTTTAAGTAATTGATTAGAAAGGTTCTTTTCAATTTCGTTTTTAGCACCTTCCCAAACTTTAATGACTTTATCATGTCTTTCTTTATCAGTAACAATACCTCTTGCATATAAGCGATTAATCTTTTCGACTTTCTTATCGCCTTCATTTAAGATGACTTCCTTGCCTTTAACTAAAGCAACGTCTGCGATAGAAACAGTAATACCAGAGATTGTTGAATATTTAAATCCTTGATCTTTTAATTTATCAAGAACTTCAGAAGTGCGAGGATTATGATATCTATGGAATACTTCATCAATAATTGCCGTTATATCTTTTTTAATAAAAGGTCTCTTAACTGGTTGAGAAGCAATATATTCTTTAATATTGGTTCCCTTTGGAACAAAGAACTCATCAAGATCACCTAATAAATTCTTAACTCTCTTATCAGTTGGAGCAATATTTAAATAAGGGAAATCCTCTGGGAAGATTTGGTTAAAAATAATCTTACCAACAGTAGTAATTAAATATGAATCATTCATTTGCTCAGTAAAGCCAGTCTTATTCATTGAACTACCTTTAATTGCAATACGGTTATGCAAATGAATTTGCTTTGTTTGATAAGCTAACATCACTTCATCAATGCTTCTAAAGACTTTACCTTCGCATTCAGCATATAAATCATATTTTTCAGCTTCATCAAAGTCGCCGATATCTCTTAATTTTGCTGCTTTTTCTTTAAAGAAAGCAACATCAGATTCAATTGTTAAATAGTAATTACCTAAAATCATATCTTGAGATGGAGTAACAATTGGTTTTCCATCCTTAGGGCCTAAAATGTTATTAGAAGCTAACATTAAATGTAATGCTTCGCTTTGAGCTTTATATGAAAGTGGTACGTGGACAGCCATTTGGTCACCATCAAAGTCAGCATTAAATGCAGTACATACTAATGGGTGTAAACGAATAGCGTGACCGGCAACAATGATAGGTTTAAATGCTTGAATACCTAAACGGTGAAGTGTTGGAGCTCTGTTTAATAATACAGGGTGCTCTTTAACAACTCTCTCAGCAACATCAAGTACTTTAGGATCATAGTGGTCAATCATCTTATTAGCTTGTTTATGAGAAGTAGCAATTTGCTCTTTAATCATAATTGAAGCGATAAATGGTCTAAATAATTGTACCGCCATCTCCATAGGTAATCCACATTGATACATCTTTAAAGATGGTCCAACGGCAATAACAGAACGGCCTGAGAAATCAACACGCTTACCTAATAAGTTTTGTCTAAAACGGCCTGATTTTCCCTTTAAAGCGGTCGATAATGATTTATAAGGTTTTCCTGATTGTGAGACAACTGGTTTACCCTTACGACCATTATCAATTAAAGAATCGACTGCTTCTTGAAGCATTCTCTTCTCGTTCATTAAAATAACATCAGGAGAATTAATCTCAATTAATTTTTTCAAACGATTGTTTCTATTTATAACTCGACGATAAAGATCATTCAAGTCAGAAGTTGCAAATCGTCCTCCATCAAGAGGAAGCATAGGTCTTAAATCTGGTGGAATAACTGGAATAACATCTAGTACCATCCATTCAGGTTTATTATTAGAAGTTTTAAAGGCTTCAATAGTCTCTAATCTTTTAATTAATTTTGCTCTTCTTTGACCTTGGCATTCTTTTAACTCTTCTTGAATCAATGTGAATTCTTCATCAATATTAACTTCATGAAGTAATCTTTGAATAGCTTCAGCTCCGATTCCAAATTGTGCATTTGTAAATCTAGATACATAATAAGAAGTATCGAAAAAATTGAATGGTTCTGCTTGGTTCAATAATCTTTCGACAATTTGAACACCTTCTTGATAATCATAAGTTGATTCATCCAATGTTGGAAGAATTTCTTTTTCAATTACATTTTGGAAAACCGCTCTACCAGTTCTTTCATCAAAAACTTGTTTCTTTAAAATAATTTTTGAAGTACCTGGATTTAAGCATATATGTGATTTGAAATAAACAATATCTTCAAGTTGCTTTGGTAAAATATCTAAGACTAATCCCATCTTTGATGGAATGCCTTTTAAATACCAAATATGTGCGCATGGAGAAGCGAGTTCAATTGAACCCATTCTCTCACGACGAACTGCTTTTGTGGTTATCTCAACTCCACATTTATCACAGACAATACCTTTGAATCTAGATTTTTTATATTTACCGCAATGACATTCATAGTCTTTAGAAGGACCAAAAATTCTTTCACAGAATAAACCATCTGGTTCAGGTTTTTGTGAACGATAATTAATTGTTTCTGGTTTTGTTACTTCACCATGTGACCATTCTCTAATCTTTTCTGGTGAAGCCAAACCGATTTGAATTGCAGCTAAATTATTAACGTCAAACATATTTTTCAGCCTCCTTAGTCATCATTCTCTTCATCTGCGACAGCGCGGATATCAGAGGTCATCTCTCTAACAGATGTTGTAATTTTTCTTGCTTCTTTTTCAGATTCTTCAGCGATGTTATCAATATTAATTACTTCGCCTTCTTTATCTAACAAGTCAACATCAAGAGCTAATGATTGTAATTCTTTAATTAAGACACGGAATGATTCAGGCATGCCTGGTTTTGGAATTGGTCTATCTTTAATGATTGCTTCATATGTTTTAGCTCTTCCAACCATGTCATCAGATTTAATAGTTAAAATTTCTTGTAATATATGAGCCGCACCATAGGCTTCAAGAGCCCAGACTTCCATTTCACCAAATCTTTGTCCACCATTTTGGGCTTTACCACCTAAAGGTTGTTGAGTGACAAGAGAATATGGTCCAGTTGAACGAGCATGTAATTTATCATCAACCATGTGAACAAGTTTAATCATATACATGACCCCAACAGAGATTCTTTCATCAAATCTATCTCCAGTTCTACCATCATATAAAACTGTCTTGCCATCTGGAGCCATTCCTGCTTTTTTCATCAAATCGAATAATTCATCATTACTCATTCCATCGAAAACAGGTGTAGCAATTTTAATACCTAATTTTTTACAAGCCATTCCTAAATGAATTTCAAGCACTTGTCCGATATTCATACGTGAAGGAACGCCCAAAGGATTTAACATAATATCAACAGGCGTGCCATCTGGTAAGAAAGGCATATCTTCAACTGGTAATATTTTAGAAATAACACCTTTATTACCATGTCGACCTGACATTTTATCACCTTCAGAAATTTTTCTCTTTTGGACGATATAAACTTTAATTACTTCATTAACTAATGGTGGTAATTCCGCACCATCAGCACGTGAGAATTTCTTTACATCCAAAACAATACCAGATCCACCATGTGGAACTCTTAAAGATGAATCTTTTCCATCTTTAGTCTTTTCTGCAAAGATTGCTTGTAATAATTTTTCTTCTGCAGTTGGATCAGTTAATCCCTTTGGAGTAATCTTACCAACTAAAATGTCATCTTCTTTAACTTCCGCACCAGGAATGATAATACCATTTTCATCCAAATTCGCTTTTGCTTCATTAGATGTATTTGGAATATCACGAGTAATTTCTTCATCACCCAATTTTGTTGAACGACATTCAAGTTCATATTCTTCAATATGGATTGAAGTATAAACATCATCTTTTACTAATCTTTCTGACATAATAACTGCATCTTCGTAGTTATATCCATTCCAAGTTGTAAAAGCAATAATAACGTTTTGACCTAAGGCCAAATCACCATGATCCATAGCTGGACCATCAGCAATAATTTCACCTTTTTCTATTCTTTGACCTGCTTCAACAATTGGTGTTTGATTAATACAAGTTCCACCATTGCTACGCAAGAATTTTTGTAAGATATAATTATGGACATCGCCATTATCTTCTTCAACAACAATGTGCTTAGCATCGACAACTTTAACTAAACCAGATTCTTTAGCAACAACTGCAGATCCTGAGTCGTGAGCAATATTATGTTCAAGACCAGTTCCAACAAATGGAGCATGAGGTTTTAAAAGTGGTAATGCTTGACGTTGCATGTTAGCACCCATCAAAGCACGAGTTGTATCATCGTTTTCAAGGAAAGGAATACATGCTGCTGCTATAGAAACGATTTGTTTTGGAGAAACGTCCATATAATCAACATCTTCCTTATTTGCCATAATGTTTTCACCATTATAACGAGCAATTACTTTTTCATCGACAATCTCATGATTATCGCCTAATTTAATATTTGCTTGAGCTATAACGTGATTTCTTTCTTTATCAGCTGAAAGATATTCTGCTTCTTCGGAAACAATACCAGTTCCTTTTTGAACCTTTCTATAAGGAGTTTCAATAAATCCATATTCATTAATTTTTGCATAACATGCTAAATTATTAATAAGACCAATGTTTTGTCCTTCAGGAGTTTCAATTGGACATATTCTTCCATAGTGTGAATAGTGAACATCACGAACAGCAAACGAAGCACGATCACGAGTTAAACCACCAGGTCCTAAAGCCGATAATCTTCTTTTATTTGCAAGTTCAGCAAGTGGATTTGTTTGATCCATATATTGTGACAATTGAGATGAATTAAAGAATTCTTTAATCGCTGCAGTTAACGGACGAATATTAGTTAAAGATTGTGGGGTAACTGGTGTTCCATCAACAGCAATTGACATTTTATCTCTAACGGTTCTTTCCATTCTAGATAAACCTATTCTAAATTGATTTTGAATCAATTCACCTACACAACGAATACGTCTATTTCCCAAGTGATCGATATCATCTGTATCACCAAAACCATCCATTACATTCATAAAATATGAGATTGTAGCAATCATATCTGGCATGATGACATGATCAGAATCACAATTTAAATCTGTACCGATGATATTAGTAACTTTATCTTTCTTTTCTGTTGTATAAACTTTGAGAATATTAACATTAGTACGGTCATCTAATTTAGCGTTTAAATTAAGTTTATAAGTATGAGCTCCTTTTTCAAAGAAACAATCATCAGCTAATTTCTTAACAATGTCTTTGGTTAATTCAGTTCCTTGAGGATAAACTAACTCACCGTCACTTGAAATTAAATCTTCAGCGATAACTCTTCCTGTTAATCTATTATAAATACCAAGTTTTTTATTGTATTTAAAACGTCCAGCAGGTCCTAAATCATATTGTTTATGCTTTTCTTCAAAGAATCTTGAACGGAAGAAAGAAGTTGCACCTTCAGCCGTTGCAGGTTCTCCTGGTCTTAATCTAGCATAAATTTCAAGCATAGCTTTTCCAGCATCAATGCTATCATCTGTCTTTGATTCACGCTCTTTGTTAATTGTATTTAAAAGTGCAACATTATCACCAAATAATTCAACCATTTTCTCATAAGATTCAAATCCTAAAGCTCTTAAAAGAATAGTTAAAGGCATCTTTCTTAATCTTTCAATTCTTACCCATAATTGATCTTTTAAATCTGCTTCAAATTGTAACCAAGTACCACGGGCAGGAATTAAATCTGCACCATAGCTATATTTACCAGATTTGTTATCAAAAAATGATGAAAAATAAGCGCCAGGTGATCTTACTATTTGTGAGACAATAGCTCTTTCAGCTCCATTAATAATAAATGTTCCTGAATCGGTCATTAAAGGGAAATCTCCCATGAAAACTTCGCTTTCTTTAATTTCGCCAGTTACAGTATTAATAAGTCTTAATTTAACTTTTAATGGGGCAGAATAAGTTAATCCACGAATTTTGCACTCCAAGAAATTGTACTGAGGAACATCTAATCTAGATGATACGTACTCAATAATCAATTGCTCATTTGGGCTTTTAATTGGATAAATGTCTTTAAAAACTTCATCAATACCTTGTTCTTTTAACCATGCAAAAGATTTAGTTTGAATTTCAACTAAATTTGGCAAAGGCAAAGTACCGGAAATTTTAGAAAAATCTATTCTTCCGTTATGAAGGTACTTAATTTTTTTATCGTTAATATTTTTACTCATTACAAGTCCTCCTAATTTTCATTTTCACACTTTATTGCTCGATAAATATAAAATCCTTTATCTCGTTTTAACAATTCGCAATTGTTAAAGATGGATGAAATAAATTTTTGAGCAGATTCTGCACCTTGATTTTTTCTTATTACGATATAAAGTGCTCCGTTTTGTTTTAAGTGATGATAAGATTGTTCGAAAATTGAATAAATAACTTTCTTACCCGCACGAATTGGTGGATTAGTAACTATTACTGAAAATAAACCATCAACTTTTTCAAAAATATTGCTCTCATAGATACAGACATTTTTTAAATTCCATTTTTTACAATTTTCTCTCGCGAGTGCGCATGCGCGCATATTAACATCACTTAAGACAAAATTACTTAAAGGGTAATTTTTGGCTAAAATAAGCCCTATTGTTCCATATCCACAGCCAATATCTAAAATACGACCTTCGATTTTTTCTTTAAAAAGAACCTTTAAAAGAGCTACTGATCCATCATCAATTTCACTCTTTGAAAAGACTCCATTGTCTGATATAAAAGAATAATTTTGCCCGTTTAGAGATAGGAATATCTCCCTTTTGTTCGATTTAATATTATCGTTATTGTCAAAATATTGAGGCATTTTTCTTACTCCTTATAAAGCGACAAAAACCCACCCCAAAATAGGGGCAGGTTTAATTTGTAAATACTTCAAAGTTGAAACTATTTAATTTCAACTTCAGCACCAGCTTCAACTAAAGAAGTCTTGTGTCCTTCTGCTTCCGCAGGAGAAATCTTTTCTTTAATTGTAACAGGAGCTCCATCAACTAATTTCTTAGCATCAATTAAGCCTAAGCCTGTGATTGCTTGAACAGCTTTAATAACTTTAACTTTATTAGCACCGATTGCTTTTAAAATTAAATTAACTTCAGTTGGTCCTGCAGCTGTTTCTGTTTCTTCTGCTGGAGCAACAACACCTGCAACTGGAGCAGCAGCTGTAACGCCGAATTCTGTTTCGATAGCTTTTACTAAGTCATTTAATTCAATGACAGTCATTTCTTTAATAGAAGCAATGATTTCTTCATTTGTTAATTTTGCCATTTTAATTTCCTCCTAAATAATGATTAATGGACTATTGTTTATCAGCAACAGCCTTAACTGCACATGCAAAGTTACGGACTGGAGCTTGTAAGACAGAGCATAACATTGATAATAATCCTTCTCTGCCTGGAAGTTTTGCAATTGTTTTAACTTCATCAGCTGAAACAACTTTTCCTTCGACTACACCACCCTTAATAACAAAATTTGGGTGTGTCTTAGCAAATTTTGCAACCTCTTTTGGAGCAGCAATTGGATCATCTGCATAAATGAAAGCATTAGGTCCTTCAAGAATATCATGAATTCCTTGAAGTCCTTCTTCTTCAGCAGCACGATAAACCATTGTGTTCTTAAAGACATTACATTTTGCATTAGATTTAGCTAATGTTCTTTTAAATCCAGAAATTTCACTAACTGTTAAACCACGATATTCTGCGATAACAAATGATTTAGAATTACTTAAAATTTCTTTAATTTCAGCAACATGAGCTTTTTTAGCCTCTAAAACGTTTGGGTTCATTTGGCACCTCCTCTAAAAAATTGTTTATATAGTCAACAATATACAGAGTTATTGCTATTCATTATTTAACATAATTCATAGTGTACCTCGGCAACATTATTAAGCCACCGGCCGTTGCTGTCTATGGTATATTGGAACTATTAAAGTAAATTATCTTCCCTCAAATGTAAATTTGATTGAAGGACCCATTACTGTGTGCATAGCACAGTTTTTAACATAGACACCTTTAACAGATGCTGGGCGAATTTTTAAAATTGTATCACATACAGCTTTAAGATTATCAACAATCTTCTCTGTATCAAATGATACTCTAGCAATTGAGAAACAAATATTTCCTTCTTTATCTACACGATAAGAAATTTTACCTGCTTTAATCTCTTGAATTGCTTTTGAAATATCTGGTGTAACTGTTCCAGTTTTTGGGTTAGGCATTAATCCTTTAGGACCTAAGATACGTCCTAATTTTCCTAATTCACCCATCATATCTGGAGTAGCAACGATTACATCGTAATCGAACCAGTTCTCGTTTTTAATCTTGTCAAGAATTTCTTTTCCGCCAACGAAGTCTGCACCTGCAGCAGTAGCTTCTTCGACCTTATTGGTAACAGCTAAGATTCTCTTGGTTTTACCATTTCCGTGTGGGAGTGTTAATGTTCCTCTTAATTGTTGATCAGCTTGTCTTGGATCAACATTTAAACGGAAGGCTACATCGATTGTTCCATCGAATTTTACAGTTGATGTTTCTTTGACTAGTGCGCAAGCTTCTTCAATTGTATAAAGCTTACCTGCTTCGATTTTTGAAACAGCAACTTGATATTTTTTTCCTTTCTTCATATTTTCCTCCTTGTGGTATTAGCGGGCTTTCCCTTCCACTATATTAGTCATCTACAACGATACCCATTTGGCGGGCAGTACCAGCAATAACTTTCATTGCTGCTTCAACATCGGTGCAGTTTAAATCAGGTAATTTGTATTCAGCAATCTTCTTTAATTGAGCTTGGCTGATATGACCAACTTTAGTGGTCTTTGAGTTACTTGATCCTTTTTTTACTCCAGCTTCTTTTAATAATAAACCAGCTACTGGAGCGGTTTTGATAACAAAATCAAATGATTTGTCTTCGTAAGCAGTAATAATTACTGGGACGACTTCACCGATTCTGTCACTTGTTTTAGCGTTGAAATCAGTACAAAACTTAGGCATTAAAATACCAGCAGATGCTAGTTTTGGACCAGGTTTTGCTTGACCACCAACGAGTTCAAGTTTTACAACTTTTGCGATTTTCTTACTCACGTGGCATTCCTCCTATATTAGTAAAATTTGTCCGTGCTGTGGTTAACGAATAGACTTTTTTCTATCCTTCCACTGCGCAATTTCATGGAATTATTACGCAGGTCGCAATAACACCATGCTTTGATATATTACATTAATTGCAAGCCCAATACAAGAAAAAAAGTTTAAAAATGCTCTTTTTTCGCATTAAAATAAATTTAATATAATAAAATTATATTTTTTATAAAAAATAATGATATGAAAAAGATTTATTCTCGCTTAATAACTAACAAGTATTTTTCAATTGCTAAGGATATTCTTACCTTAAGCGGAGATAAGCGTTTTATTGTATCTTCTTTGGCTTACTATTTAATTATTAGTTTAATTCCATTATGCACATTGACATACTATTTTTTAAATTTATTTCACATTGAAGAAAATTTTGTTTTATCTATTGTTAATTCTTTTGTACCAAATATAAAACAACAATCAACTTTTACTATAAAAGACTTATTTAATAGTAATTTTAACACCATCATATCTTTAATGTTTAGCATTTATATCGCTAGTAAAGGCTTTTTGAACTATTTTTATTATTTAGAAGACAAGTTCAATTTAAATAATAACTTAAATTTTATTAAAACCCGTGTTTATATTAGTGTTTTAACATTACTAACTAGCTTATGCTTCTCAATTTTTAACGCATTATCTTATTATTTTAACATAACTACAATTCATCAATTTAAAAATATAAAATGGTCAATTAATTTAATCTTAGATTTTATTTTGTTTCTATTTTTAAATTATTTTTTGTTAAAAAGAAAAATTGAATTATTCGATTTAATACCCGGATCAATCGTCACCTCAATATTATTTAATATTTCTTCATTCTTTTTAAATTACTATCTTTCAATTTACGAAAAAAAGGAAAAATATTATGGCTTATTCACAAATATTATTATTTATATTTTATTTATATATCTATTAGCCTATTTCTTAGCTTTAGGAAATCAAATAAATTATTTATTTCACAAAAAAAATTGTCACCAATTTGATGACAATTTTAATTAAATCTTATCAATTTCAGAGAACTTAACATCTAATTGAGTTGGTCTACCAAAGAATACAGTAGTAAGCGTAATCTCACCTGTATCTTTATTAATTGCCTCAATTGTTCCTTCACTGCCTTCAAATGATCCAGTAAGAATTCTAACAACATCACCAATTTTATAGTTGGAGAACATCTCATCATCGACCATACCCATTCTCTTAAGAACAGTTTCAATTTGCTCACGAGTAACCGGGAAAGGTTTAGCGCCACCACCAGATGATCCAATAAATCCTGTAACACCTGGAGTATTTCTAACCATATACCAAGCTTCATCAGTCATAATCATTTCAATAAAGACATAACCTGGATAAAGGTTTTTCATTTTTGTTTTTCCCGTTGGTTGACCATTTTTCATTACTGGAACTTCATGTTCAGCAACAATTATTCTAAAAATATAGTCTTGAAGATTGTGAGATTCTTTTCTTTTTTCAAGATTATCTTTAACCTTATTTTCGTGTGAAGAATAGGTATTAACAACATACCAGTTTTTTTCAATTTTTGGTTTACTATTTTCCATAATTTATCCTCTAATTCACTTATTTTAAAAATAGTTGCTTAAAGTTAGTAAATAACATAGCAATTTCGGCAACTGAGCTTGAAGATGAACCAGTTGTTAAGTTTTTATCAAGAACTCCTAAAATCTTAGCGATGATAAAATCATCTATTGAACAAGCAACAGCTGAAAAAACTATAACTGCAACAACAACACAAAAATATCCTAATAATTGTTTTGGTGTAGGCCATCTAACCATCTTACCTTGCTTAATAACACCTTTAAAATATCTTCTAATTCTATACATGTTCTTAGCTCCTATTTAGATTCCTTATGAAGGGTATGTTCATTGCAATGAGGACAGTATTTTTTTATTTCAATTCTTTTAGATGCATCAGTTTTTTTCTTAGTAGTAGTGTAGTTTCTACTTAAGCATTTTGAGCATATTAAAATAACTTTATCTCTCATCTTTTTTTACCTTTCTATGAATCTATTTCGTAATTACTCTATCACAACTTTTTTTCATAGTCAATTAAGATTAACAAGTTAATAAATAATTTCCATCTAACTTTGTGTTATTTATACATTAAAAATCACTTGTCTTTAGAAAAAGTAATATTTTTATTTTCATCTACATTAAATTTTATTTGAGAATAATAATAACTACGTATTTCATTTTCAGAATATGCTGGAATAATTCCATCACTAGACTTGCAATAAATTCTAAGTGGTTCATCTTCTACTGGTGATATAGTAAATGTATATTGTATCCTACCTTTACTTTTAATCAAATCATCCGCAGTTATATTATCATTAAATGGCATTTTTTTATAATATAACATATTAAATTCTATATCAAAAAAATACTCTGTTATATTTATAAAAGAATATATCTCTTTGACATCATAAACATTTCTATAGCCATCAATATAAATGTTTCTATAAAGCTTAAATTCTAATTGCTGATTTTTATCAGAGTTCCAGTATTCTAGTAATTCTGGATATGTACTATTACTTCCGAAATAAACTTTAACATTAGGGTTTAAACTACTTTCGTTTTTTACTTTTATTCCCGTATTCCAACAATCAAAATCTAGACCAGAATGGCAATCACTATAATTTTTGTCAAGACCAACTTCAATATACTCATCTTGTGAATCAATTTCTGATAACACGCTGCTAGATTGTGTTAATTTATTATTACACGATGATAATAACGAAGAAAATAAGCATAAACAACTTACGGCAATTAATACATTAGATTTTTTTTGCATCATAATACTCCTTCCAAATATATTATACTTTTGTAGATGCTTTTGTATTTTCATAAACAATAGCAATTATCAACCATATCATTTAATAACCATTAAGTCTATTTTCAATATGTAAATAATAATCTAAGCTCAAAACAAAAAGATATCATTATATTATCTCAGTATTATATGTACCCTACATATATTGTAGGCTTTTTTCTATTGTTTGTAAATCCCACTATTTAGGAATTTTTTTGACTTTTAGTTCTTTTACTCTTTTAATCGATTTATTAATTATATATGTCACTTGATTAATTGACATTTTAACTTTGTGAGCAATTTCTTGGTATGAATAGCCTTCACTCCATAAAATAATTATATTTTGTGCTTCTTCTCCGTTTTCGTCTTTAATTATTTTTAGACAATCATTATAAACATCATGTAACTCATATTTATTTATAGGAACTACTTCATTAGAAAAAGTATTTTCAAAAACTTCATCTATTTGATAAATATTTTTAAAAATTTTTGCTTCATTATTCAAAGATTCAAAATGATTATAAAATCGTCTTGAAACAATCAATTTCCAATAAGAAAAGAAATTCGATTTATCAAATTCATATAATTTTAAAGCATCTAATGTCTCTTTTAAGACAATACTTCTCAAGTCACTTCGCATATACCCTATAGTTGTCCCAGAATTAATGAATTTTTTCTCAATAACTATAAAATGTTTCTCAAACAAAGAAAAAAGAAGCCTCACAGCTTCTTGATTATTTTTTCTTATTTGTAGAATTACTTCATCTATTGCTAATTCCATATCTATTATTCCTTTGGATGCTTACTATTATATATCGCGGCAAAAAATAACGCTGCTGCTACTGAAGCATTTAAAGAATTAACATGACCAACCATTGGTATTTTACAAACATAATCACTATTTTTAAGTAATAATGGTCCAATGCCTTTACCTTCAGATCCGATAATGATACCCGTTTTCATCCTGTAGTCAATTTGTCGATAATCTAATGAAGCATTACCATCACTTGCTACAATCCAATATCCACGCTCTTTTAATTTGGTCAACGCTTGATTCAAATTAGTAACTTTAGCAACTTTAGCATATTCAATTGCTCCAGTTGAAACATGACCAACAACATTGGTCAATCCTACTTGGCGATTACTAGCAATTATATACCCGTCAATTCCTAAAGCATCTCCGCTTCTTAAAATCGCACCAAAATTATGAGGGTCTTCTATACCATCTAAAATAGCAATGCATGGATATTCAAATGCATCTAATTCATCAATTAAATTATCTAATTCATAATAAGAATAATCATTAATTTCAATGACAATTCCTTGATGATTAACCTTACCAACAAGTTTATCTAATTCTCGACTAGATAAATAATCATAATGAATTTTCTTCTTTTTTAAAGCATTGAAAATTTCTTGGTCTTTAAAACCATCAACTAAAAAAACATTTTTCAAAGTTTCATTATGGTTTATAGCATTACGACATGAATTTTTACCGAAAATATAGTTTTTCATCCCAGTAATTCCTTTCTCAAAATTGTCTCAAATATTTTTTGAGTCCAATTTCGCATAAATATTACACATATTAAATGTCTTTGTCTAGTTAACGATGATAAATTTTATAATCTATTGGATTTAAGCGATATTTTAATTCTTCACCAAAAGATTCAATTTTAGAATTTGAATTTGGATTAAGCAAAATAGTCAAATGGTACATTTGATTTCCTTTTTTATCTTTAACGATATTAGAATGAATATTACGCACTTCTATATCATATGCATTAGATAATTCCACAATATCTTTTAAAACTGGCGTTTCTGATTGTAATAAGAGAATAATCCTTGGTAGGCGTTTATTAATTTTTACTTCAATTTTAGTAAGAAGAATCAAAGTGATTAACGATACTGCAGTTGCAATAATCGCTCCAGAAAAATATCCTGACCCTGCCGCTAAGCCAATAGCTCCACAAAGCCAAATTGTCGCCGCAGTCGTAAGTCCTTTAATATCTGTTCCTGTTTGAATAATAGTTCCAGCACCTAGAAAACCTATACCAGAGACTACCTGAGCAGCTAGACGCGCTGGATCTCTTGTCGTAACGCCATTAAACGCCGGTGCCGACACAGAAATAATCATAATCAAACAAGCACCTAAAGAAACCAAAATATGCGTTCTTAATCCCGCGGCATGACCGCGATATTCTCTTTCCCAACCAATTAATCCTGCAAAAACAGCAGCACAAATTAATTCAATTGTTATAAGAATAATATGTCCGATTCCCCCAAATTGTCCCCATTCACTTTTTTCAAAAAAGTTTATGATTATCTCATCCATAATCCTATCCTATAATATTTTCCTTTCAATAAGAGTTTTTCTTAAACTATCAGAAGTTTGAAAGTCTTTTTTTGCTTTTGCTTCTATATATTGATTATACAATAAAATATCATCATTTGTAAGATGTGGATAATCCATTTCAAAGCCAAGAACATCAAACATTGATTTCAATGTATAAAAACATTTTTTTATCTTTTTATAATCTATTGGATTGCAACGCAAACATTGATTCGATTCTTTTACAACTCGATATATTTCACTCATTGCATTCGCAGTATTTAAATCATCACATAATGCGTTGATAAATCCTTCCATATCGAGTTCTTCTTTAGTTAAATCATCAATTAAAAGATTATTGATTTGTAAATTAACCGCTAGTTTAGAATAAGCTGATGATATCCTCTCAAGTTCTTTTATAGCCACATTCATTAAATCATTTGAAAAATTTACTGGCACACGATAATGTGTATTGACTAATAAGAATCTTACAGCATTACCGCCATATAATTTAATATAATCGTTAGCTAAAATAACATTACCAAGGGATTTTGACATTTTAACATTGTCAACGTTTATAAAACCATTGTGTATCCAATAATTAGCTATCTTGTGACCTTTAATGGCTTCTTCTTGAGCTATTTCATTTTCATGATGTGGGAACTTTAAATCAAATCCACCACCATGAATATCAATATGACCACCATCGACTAAAGAATTAATCATTACCACACATTCACTATGCCAACCAGGTCTTCCTTTTGACCATGGTGAATCAAACTTTATTCCATCATCAGTTTTTTTCCAAAGCGCAAAATCTAAAGGCGATTCTTTTTTAGAATTTTCTTCAATTCTAGCGCCAACTAATAAGTCATCAATTTTCATATTAGATAAACATCCGTAATCTTTAATTTTAGTGACCCTAAAATAAACATCACCATCAACGACATATGCATATCCCTTATCAACTAATTCTTTAACAAAATCAATTATTTGATTCATAGTTTGAGTGACTCGTGGTTGATAAGTTGGTTTTAAAGAATGGATTCCTACTCGAGCTTCTTCAAATGCTTTAATATATTTTTCCGCTATTTCTTTTTCAGAAAGATTTTCAACATGTGCTTGCTTAATAATTTTATCATCAATATCAGTAAAATTAGATATAAATGTTACCTTATAACCCAAATATAAAAATAATCTTCTTAGAACATCAAAAACAACTACAGGGCGTAGATTTCCTACATGGACATAATTATAAACAGTAGGTCCACAAACATAACATGTAATTTCTCCTTCATGTATTGGTTTAAATTCTTCAATTCTATCTGTTAAACTATTATATAATTTAATCTCCATAGTTGCTCCTTCCTTATTATTTTATTGTAGACTTTATTATAAGTTCTTGCAATATAGTATTTTTATTAAAATGATATGACACCTAAACCATTTAGCAAAACCTTAATTCCTAAAAGAATTAAAATTATGCCACCAGTTATTTCTGCTGGACGTTTAAACTTGCTACCAAAAATATTGCCAATTAATACTCCTATTGCAGATAAAATAAATGTTGTAAATCCTATGATTAATACTGTCCAATAAATACTAATTGCTGGTGGTTCCATCGAAAAAGAAATGCCAATAGTTAAAGCATCGATTGAAGTTGCAATTGCCAATATAAGCATCGACTTAAAAGAGAAGTTATCATCGATTTCTTCCTCTTTTGAAGAAATTGCCTCTCTTATCATATTAGCGCCAATTAAAAGCAATAAAGCAAATGCCACCCAATGATCTACCGCTTCAATATATTTAGCAAATGTCGAGCCTAACAAATATCCAACAAACGGCATGAGAGCTTGAAAAATACCAAAATACAGCCCGACAATAATCATTTTCGAAACTTGCAATTTTTTTAGTGATAATCCTTTACATATCGCCACTGCAAAAGCATCCATTGATAAGGCGATTGCTAATATAAAAACTTCAATAATTTCCATAACTAAAAAATCAAAAATCCTGGTAAAACATTAAGTTGACGGCAAATAATATATGCCATATATAAAATGTAGGTAAAAAATAAAATAGAGCCAGATATACGATATAACCCTTTCTTTTTATAGGCGAATAACGAAAGAGCGATAAGAATAACAGTTATAGCCACCATAAATATTAAATCGAAATATAAATTTGTTTGAATTGATAACGGATGAATTAATCCAGATATTCCCAATATAAATAGAACATTCAAAGTATTAGAACCAATTACATTTCCTAAAGCAATATCATTTTCATGCTTTTTAGCGGCCACTAAAGAAGTAACTAATTCAGGAAGTGATGTTCCTATAGATACTATCGTTAAAGCAATTAATTGTTCACTCATTCCTAGTGCACCTGCGATATATACAGCTGACCTATTAACAAGTTCACCACCTATTGCTATTCCTATAGCTCCTAATATTATTGATACAATAGATTTTGAAACACTTAATTTTGGTTCAACGATTTCATTTTCATTTTTTTCTTCTTTTTTAGTTCTAAAAATTAAAAACCAAATATAAAATACCAATAACACTAAAAATATTAAACCATAATACCATGTTATTGTTTTTTCACCTGTAAGCGAAGCAATCAATAATAAGATTGATACAAATAATAAAAATGGTAATTCAAATTTTAAAATTTTCTTGTCGATACAAATCGGAGCAATTATGCATGATAAACCTAATACGACAAGGATATTAAAAATATTGGAGCCGACAACATTGCCTACGCTCATATCGACTTTTCCATTTATCGCTGCTACAACACTAACCGCCAATTCCGGAAGTGATGTTCCAAGCGCTACAATTGTTAGACCAATTATTAATGTTGGAACTTTTAATCTTTTAGCGACCGATGAGGCTCCATCAACAAAAATATCGGCCCCTTTAATTAAAAAAAACATTCCTAACACTAATAAAAATATATAGAGTATTAACATTTCCCTTTCCCTCCAAAATAAAAGACCTCTATTTAAAAAACATTCACATGCCTTTAAATAAAAGTCTCGAAATTCTAAAGTATATCCGGGATAATCCGATATGTCGAATATACTACCATTACTGGCTTTCTACTCCCTTTTACAAATTTGGTCTTTTTGACGATATTTAGTATATCATTTTTTTATTACTTTGCAAAAACAATTATTTAAATTCTACAATTTTGTCATGCTCTTTTGCTAATAATATTAATTTATTTTTTATTTTTTCTTCATCTGATTTAATTTTTTTAAATTCAATAACGACTTTCTCTTTTAAAACCTTAGTGAACATTAAAGCAATCGCTTCATTCTCAATAAAAATAAGATAATGATATTGTATTCTTACCATATCTATTGTTAATTCCTCATACTCTTTTAATAAGTTTGCCTCCTCTAGCGTATTTGTAAGCGGCGTTTTATTTAAAAGTGTACGAACAATTTGATAATCATCATATGTAATTAATCTACTAGATATATTATCATCATTAAATTCAAAAATAATTTTACTGGTTTCTTTTTTATAAATCAAAAAAACTATGATAATAGCAACTAAACCTACATAGCAAATACAACTTAAAATGATATGCTTTAAATCAAATTCTATAATTAATAATAGCGTTTCAAACAAGCACAGAACGATACATAATATCATCATTGATTTCACGATTGAATATTGTTTTTTCATCAATTGTCCTCCACAATTTGAATTAAATCTGAAAATTTATCTATTCGATAATTTTCACCACTAATATTTTGGAATTTGCCATATCCAAAATTACAAATCACTACATCCATACCAACATTTTTTGCAAACTCTAAGTCGAAAATCATATCACCAACATAAAGAGTTTCTTTACTATTTAACCCGAATTCATCTGCCATGATAAAGAAGATTGTTGGATCTGGCTTATGTGGAACATTTTCTCTTCCGCCAATAACAAAATCAAAAATCCCATCGAAATGGTTTTTTATACATGCTAAAGCATCTCTATTTGGCTTATTAGAAATAACTCCTAATCTAAATCCTATATTTTTTAATTTAATTAAAGTAGTCTTAACCTCATCAAATGGTCTTGTATAAAGATTATTATATTTTTTATATAAATCTAAATAATGATTTCGAACATCATTTATTTTTTGTTGATTCAAGTTATATTTATCGCACGCCAATGAAATCAAGTGATTAACCCCAGAACCAATAAAAGTCATACATTCTTCATCATTGTAATTAGCTTCTAAGCCACATTCATTTAAAGCACCATTAATGCAATGCTTTATATCACCAATCGTATTTAACAATGTTCCATCTAAATCAAATAAAATTGCTTTATATTTACTCATGGATATAATTATTCTCCTTAAGATATTGTAATAATAATTTAATAGCATTCCCTCGATGAGAAACTTGATTTTTTTCCTCATTAGTCAATTCGGCAAAAGTCTTATTTGATGGTGTATAAAGAAAAATAGGATCATATCCAAATCCAGACTCACCTCTTGGAGATTCAATAATTTCACCAAAAGCTTTTCCTTCAAAATATAATGGTTCTTTTTCAAGATTAATCACACATAGCGTACAATTAAAATTAGCTTGACGATTTTCTTTATCTTTTAACTTTTCATTAATAGCCACGAATTTTTCTTCATAAGGTTTTCCTTCCATGAAGCGCGAAGAATATATGCCTGGGAATCCATCTAAAGCATGAACCTCTAACCCCGAGTCGTCAGCAACCACTATCTTGTCTGTCATTTTAGAAATAGCTTCTGCTTTTAAGAATGCATTCTCTTTAAATGTTTTACCGGTTTCTTCTACTTCAATATTTATTCCAACATCTTTCAAAGATAAAATCTTTATATCATATTTTTCAAACACTTTTTTAAATTCAACTAACTTATGAAAATTATTGCTTGATAAAATTATTTCCAATTAAAATCACCTCAAAATTATTTTTTCACAAGTTCACATTTTCTTCAATAGAGTTAAGTTTATTTATAAATTTAATCTTGCAAAATAAAATTTATATGATATTATTTATACGCAGTACATATACTACCTATTGGGGCTGATAAGGTTTCGACAGGGATTTGCAGGGTATAAAGAGCAGTCGACTGGTCTCGATAACGACCACAAGCCTATAAATGGCAACAATCAACGTTTAGCGTTCGCTGCTTAATTAAATTCAAGCTTTTTTCCCACGTTGGGAAGCGAACCATCAATAAAGGAACGGACCTCTTGGTCCTTAATTGGTGTAATTTAAAGAGGATAAGATTATATGATGCTAATAAATATAATACGAAAATCTTATTAGCTAGTAAGAGTTAGATTCGTTTATTAATCTTACCTCTTATGAAATTTATTAGTAAACTAAACTGTAGGGCTTTATATGTGGCAATCTTTGGACCGGGGTTCAATTCCCCGCAACTCCACCAAGAATAAGATTTAACGCTTATATTTAGGCGTTTTTTATTTATCGTTTTTGTAAAATGATACAAAAAATGATACAATTTTTCAAAAATTTAATCCAATAATTTATCCATAAATTGTACAATAGCATTCTTTTTTTCGCTAGTCTGATGAAGATAAACTTTTTCAGTTATTTCAGTATTAGAATGACCAACTAAATTTGAAATAACATCACGTGAAACATTAGAAGCATATAATTGACTTACTGCAGAATGACGAAAAATATGAGAATGCAATTTTTCAAATCCTATTTAAGTTGTTTGCTAAGGGATTCTGTTATACTTCTTGGACCTCTAATTGAGGTAATACCATATTCCTTTATTTTTGAAAACGAATATTCTTCTTTATTATATTTTTTTAATAATTTTATTTTCATTGCCAAATTTATAGAAAGATTTTTATCTTCGTATTTATATGGTATATCAACTTCTACTACCTCACATTTATATAAAATTGCCGAAAAAGGATTACCAACGTAAATATACACAATGTCGTTTAGCTTAACACCCCTAGGTTGTTTCCAATCACTAAAGATATGTGTATTAAAATATTCAATAATATCAAAAAATTTAGGATTTGCCGGTATCAACCATTCTTTAGGTGTTTCTGTATATTGATGACTCATATTTATATATTTTAATATTTCTTCATCATCTAAAGAGTCATCCAAAGTAATACTTATCCATTTCTTCTTATTCATATGATAAGCTGGATGAACCCCCTCTTTTAGTAACAAATCTGGTATTAAATTATCATCTATTTTTAAATTAATAACTTCTACTTCTCCGATTTGTTCCTTATCTAATTTCTTCCTATCGATATTCATTATTATTCCATACCATTTATTATTTAGTGGATTTTTAAAAACTCCAAATCCCGGATTGCTATCCCATAAAAAACAAGGATTATCATGATAAGTGTTCTTTATTGATTCTACAATTCTATTTGTCTGCTTGTTAATAAATAAAAGCGGTTCAAAACAATTATTTTTAATATCTTGTAAAATTTGGATGTATGCATCACGAATACGATTTACAAACTCACCTCTTTGATTTTCAATTCGGAAGCCAACGTATTCTTCTTCAATATCTAAATCTATTATTTTTCCATTCACTATTCCTATTGATGAAATTTCAATAATAGCCTCAAAATTATCATCTATTTTTTTAGACAATGTGTAGGTATTATCTTTTTTTATAAAACCATAATTAGTTATTTTTTGAAAATTTATTTTAGCTCTTTTAAAAACTTCTTCTTCAATACTCATAGTTCTATCCAATTATTAAATCACATAATAATCTAAATCCATCTCAATAGTTGATTTAGACAAAAAATCTATTATATCCTGATCCAAAGACAAAATTTGATGTGGCTCATCAGAATCATAATCTATATATGGTACTATCTCAAGTACTACTGATACATTATATTTTTCTTTTAGTTCTTTTATTTTATCCTCTTTACCAATTAACCCCTTTATTGTTTGTCTTATCATTTTATTAACATCAATATTATACTTGTTATTAAAACCAATGATAAAGTGATGTCTATCAAATCTGCTTTCAATCTCTAGTGCATTAGCTAAATACTTCTCAACTTCATCTTTATTAAAAATACCAATTTCTTCTAAAGAAAAACTTCGTCCTTCTTTTATAATTTCAGCATTTTTTTGTTTATCAAAATCAAAGCAAATAGATAAATATGTTGTGCATTCATTTTCATTCATTTATGGATTCCTCCTATTTCAAGAACAACTAGTATTTCTATTTTTTAATTTTATCATAAAAGCAATAGAAAATCTTTAACTAATAAGAACTAATAATCAAATAACTATTTAATGTTACATGAAAAAGTAAATGCAACAATAAAAACAAATATTTAAATTTAAGTAATTCCAAAAATGATAAAATAGA
>CABUOQ010000030.1 GCA_902493275.1 uncultured Bacillota bacterium
AGAAAGGAAAAGTTATAAGGTTATTCATATCTTTGAGTAATTTTATAATACAAGGATTGTTTTATGAAAAAAGTATTAATTATATCATCATCACCACGTAAAAATGGTAATTCCGATATCTTAGCAAATAAATTTTTAGAAGGTGCTAAAGTGGCAGGTAATAATGTAAAAATTATTGATGTTAGAAGTATGAATTTAAAATTCTGTACTGGCTGTTTATATTGTCAATCACATGATAAATGTGTGTTAAATGATGGAATGAATGAGTTATATTCAGATTTTGAAACGGCAGATGTTTTAGTGTTTGCCACTCCAATATATTATTATTCAGTTTCAGGGCAATTAAAAACTTTTCTTGATCGATTAAATCCACTTTATCCACGAAAAAATAAATTTAAAGAAGTGTACTTACTTGCTACTGCGGCGGATGATAATGAATCAGCTATGAATGGTAGCATTTCTGATATTCAAGGTTGGATTGCTTGCTTTGAAGGAGTGACATTAAAAAGTGTTTTAAAAGGAGTAGGTGTATCTGAAAAAGGGGATATATTAAAGACAGACTTCCCTTCTCAAGCTTTTGAAATGGGTAAAAATGTATAATTAACATTATTTATAAATAGATTAACTAGGCATAGGAGATAAAAATGTTACAAGGAAAATTTATCGGTGTAAAAGAAAATTGCAATACTTTTGTATTAGAAAAGAAATTTATAATTGAAAATAAAAGTAGCGCAATTCTTAAGATAACCGCATTAGGATTATATTTTGCGGAGATTAATGGTGTAAGAGTGGATAATAGTTACTTAACTCCAGGATGGACATCTTATAATAAGACGTTACAATTTCAAGAATATGATGTTACAAACATTTAAAAAATCGGTGAAAATGTCATTAAAATCACGATAAATCCTGGATGGTACAGTGGACCGATAAGTTGGGATAGAAAAGAAAATACATATGGAAATCATATTGCCGCGTGTGCTGATTTATATTTAGATGATAATATTATTATTTCAACCGATGAAACATGGTTGGCTCATGAAAGCCACATTAAAGAAAGTGGAATATATGATGGTGAAGTCATCGATTTTACTGCTAAAATAAATGAATTAACCCCATGTATTATCAATTTTAATAAAGATGTTTTAACTAAGCAAATAAATGAACCAGTAAGAGATATTCAATGCTTAAAGGTTAAGGAAATAATCATTACTCCTAAAGGTGATAAAATTTATGACTTTGGACAAAATTTTGCTGGAGTGGTTAAAATTAAAACCCCAAAATCATTTGAAGGAACAATTACTTTAAATTTTGCAGAAGTATTGATTAATGGTGAATTTTATACGAAGAATCTTCGCCGAGCTAAAGTCACAGATAAATTTACTGGCGATGGTGAAACTGTATTTTGCCCATAATTTACTTTTCATGGATTCCGTTATTTAAAAATTACTGGTGGAGATATTCCTCAAGAAAATATTACAGGAATTGTTCGTCATAGCGATATGAAGCGCACGGGAATTATTACGACATCTAATGCAAGAATTAATCGACTGATTAACAATATATTATGGGGACAAAAAAGTAATTTTGTCGATATACCGACTGATTGTCCTCAGCGTGATGAGCGCTTAGGATGGACAGGCGATATAAATGCTTTTTGTAATGCTGCAACATATAATTATGACATTAGATTATTTATGAAAAAATGGCTTAATGATGTGCGTAATGATCAAAAAGAAACAGGTGAAATTCCTCATGTTGTCCCGGATTGTTTAAATGACAGCAAACATACTAATGCCATGTGGTGTGAGTGTATAGTAATGATTCCATGGAATATGTATTGGACTTATGGCGATAAAAGTTTTCTTGAAGATAATTATTTAGCTATGAAAAAATTTATCTCTGCTCGTGAGAAAACAATGAAAAATGGTCTTATTTATAAAGGTAATGAATTTGGAGATTGGCTAGCTCTTGATCAAGAAGTAATGTCGACCGAGACCATAAAAGGACGAACAGATCCATATTATATAACTAATATATTTCAGGTAAATGATTTAAAAATATTGATGGAAATAGCTAAGGTTTTAAATAAAGAAGAAGATGAAATTTTGTATCGTCAAAAATATGAAACGATGCTTACCAAAGTAAGAGAAGAATATTTTACTTTAAGCGGAAAGCTATGCTATGATACTATCACAGCGCAAGTTTTAGCTTTATATTTTGATATTGTTCCTTCACAATTTAAAGAAAAACTTGCCAAAGAATTAAATGACAATATGATTAAGCATTGCTATGAAGTTGTGACTGGCTTTATTTGTACGACATTTTGCTATTTACACTTACAGATAATGGATACTTTGAGACCGCGCGAAGAGTGCTTTTAAATAATGCTTATCCAGTATGGTTATATGAAGTTGATATGGGAGCGACCACCATTTGGGAAAGATGGAATAGTCTAATGCCAGGTGGAAGTCCAAATCCAGATGGAATGAACAGTTATAATCATTATGCTTATGGCTCAGTTTTAGATTTTATTAGTAAACGAATTGCTGGTTTAAGACCAATAACTCCAGGATATAAGTTTGTGGAGATTGCTCCACATCCATGTAAAGGACTTTCAAATATCAAGTCAGAGTTTAATAGTATAAGTGACAAGTTTATCGTGGAATATAAGCAAAGCGATGGCAAAATCACCTATATATTTGATATTCCAAATGGCGTAAAAGCTAAGATTAAACTTCCAAATGAAGATGAAGAAATAGTCAATGAAGGTCATTATGAATTTGTTCGTAATCAAGAAAATTTATCTCAGATGATATTTAATGAAGAAAGTATAGTTGATGAAATATTTAGAAATCCAAAAGCTCAAAAAGTATTTAATATCGTCTTTGATAATCTTTTTAGCGGAAATGAGATTGCCTGGATGCGCAATTGCACTTTACAATTTATGGCGGAAGTAAGGGCAAAAGAAGGAAAAATGATCTTAGAAGAGTTCCCATCTATGCTAGAAAAAGCTAATAAATTATTTATTGAAGAAATTAATCCGTTCTTAAATTAAAAAAACGCAAACAAAAACACTGATAATATGATTGAATATATCAATGATATTCAGTGTTTTTTATTTATTTAAATATAAATATTTTTCTTCCAATATAGTTGATGACTAAGCCAATCGCGGTCATTATCGCTCTAGCAATAATATATGGAAGAGGTAATAAATCAGATAGTAAGTAAACGCCTAAATATGATAATGATAATGTAAACACTCCGATGAAAGTAAATATTAAAAAATCTTTAGTTGATTTGCCAGAATTTTCGTCTTTTTTGTTTTTATAGACAAATATTAATGAAAGGACATAATTTATGATTAAACCAACGCAGAATCCACAAGTTGTAGCAATTGCTTTATGAACAGAGAAATTTCCCCATGTGATACTTGGAAGTAATGCTTCAACAAGGTAGCATATTGCCCAATCCACGATAGTGGCTAAGCCACCTACCAACAAAAATCTAAATATTTCCCATAGAATATCTTTATGTTTATTGTAAAATTCTTTAATCTTTGATTTTTTTTCTTCTTCTTCTTGCTCCATAATAACCTCTTTTAAATCTTTATATTTTAATGCGATAAATTTTTATTTAACAATTAATCTAAGTATAAGAGCGATAACTAAGAATGTCAAATTCATTAATAAAATCAATGTGAATACTCCAGTTATTATTTATTAAGTTTTTAATGTAGCATCGAATAAATTAAAAGTATAAATAAGATATAAAACTACATAATAACTATTATGTAAAGAAAATAAACAAATTAGGATAAATTGTCTAAATAAATAATAAAAATCATATGCAAAAATAAAAAAAACATTCTTTTCAAACTTGGTGTTTAGTGATATCATATCAATATGAGGTTTCATTATGAAAAAATTATTAATTGTAGTTGATTATCAAAATGATTTTGTATCTGGTTCTCTCGGATTTGAAGACGCTAAAACTATTGAATCATATTTAGTCGAACTTATAACAACTTATCGTCAAAATGGTGATGATGTCATATTTACTTTAGATACTCATCAAGATGACTATCTTTCAACTGAAGAAGGGAAATCTATTCCAATTCCACATTGTATTCGGGGCACAGTAGGTCATAAGCTTTATGGAAAAATCAATCGTTTAGCTGGTGGAAGTCTTATATTTGAAAAAAGAGCTTTTCCTTCCAGTCAGTTATGCTTTTATTTAAGAGGCTCTGATTATACTGAAGTTACATTAGTTGGTATTGTAACAAATATTTGTGTTCTATCTAATGCAATTATGGTTAAGGCAGCTTTACCTAAGGCTCATATTATTATTGACGCTAAAGGATGCGCTGCTCCAGATAAGGATTTAGAAAAAAAGAGTTACGAAGTTGCTAGAGGAATGTTAATCGAGGTTAAAAATGCCTAACGCAACATTACAAAAAAAACTAGTTATTGATACATTGATTGTCGATGGAATTATATTTGCGTTATTATCGATATTTTTCTTCTTTGATTTAAAACAAATTCCATTAGGCTTTCTTTTAGGAAGTGTGATTTCTATTCTTTGTCACTTGATTTTATGCTTTCAAGCCAATATAATTACCAATCCAGATTTATCAGCTGCTAAAGCTATGATTCCGACATTTTGCTATTTATTACGTTTTGCCCTTTATGGTGGTGGATTATTAGTCGCATTTTTATTACAATATTATGGACATAATATTTTTGCATGGTATAGTGTATTTATAGCTTATATGATAATTAAATTAGTTATCATTATTAGGTATAGCAAATATCGAAAACCATTTAAGAAATTAAAAGAGGGAGGGAAAAAGTAATGAATATTTGGCATGATATAAATCCAGATAGAATAAGTGCTGAAAAGTTTGTCGCTTATATTGAAATTCAGGCTGGATGTAAAAACAAATACGAATTAGACAAAGAGACAGGAATGTTACGATTAGATAGAATTTTATTTACATCGACTCATTATCCTGCAAATTATGGTTTTATTCCTCTAACTTATGCTGAAGATAATGACCCATTAGATGTTTTAGTTTTATGTTCGGAACCAATAATTCCAATGACCTTGGTTGAATGTTATCCAATTGGAGTTATTAAAATGAATGATTCAGGTTCAAATGACGAAAAAATAGTGGCGGTATGTTGCCAAGATCCAGTTTATAATAAAGCTAGATCGATAAAAGATATTCCTGATCATATCTTTGCTGAATTCAAACATTTCTTTGAAGTATATAAGACTTTAGAAAATAAATCAACTTCAGTTACTGAAATTGATGATCGCCAAGAAGCAATAAATATTATTAAGCAATGTATAAATCGTTACCAAGAAAAATTTAAAAAATAAAATGGGAAAAACTGATGAATTTTTTTATTGATTTTGGCTACATAAAAGAGGTATTTCCCTTTGCAGAAATGATTTCAAGTATGGTTTGCTTTTTAATCATACTCGTTTTAGCATTGATAATAAATTTTAAAGCTAAACGGGCTGATCCATTAAAAAAACCTAAGGGCATTTTGCTTTTAGCGGAAATTGGTGTTGAGAAGTGTGATGCTTTTGTTTCAACTAATATGGGAAGAATATTTAAAAAGAGATTATCACCTTATATTGGTTTTGTTTTTATGTATATTTTATTAGCGTTTATTATTGGATTATTAGGATTTTCTTCTCCAATGACATATTACATCGTACCATTATCGTTGGCATTAATGACTTTTTTATTAATTCATATAACCTCGATTAAATATACTAAAGCAAGTTATTTTAAAAGGTATATTTCGCCATTTCCAGTTTTCTTACCAATCAATTTATTGTCAATGTGGGCTCCATTATTATCGTTAAGTTTCCGTCTATTTGGTAATGCTTGTGCTGGATGGGTATTGATGTCATTAATATATGGTGTTTTTCAAATGATTTCGGAGGCAATATTCGCAGGATTATCATTACCAATCGCGGCAATTGTAACTCCATTTTTACATGCTTATTTCGATGTTTTCTCTGGGTTTATCCAAACCTTGATTTTCGCATATTTGAGTATGCTATTAATCGCTGCAGAAGTTCCTGATGGAATTGATGTAAACGATTTGAGTATAGATTTTTAATGAATTCATTTTAAGGAGGAACTATTATGATGAATTTAGATTTTGTTAAAGCTCTAGTTGATGGAGCCGCAGCTACTGGTGCTGGACTTGCTGCTATTGGAGCAGGTATAGCTGTCTTCACTGGTGTTGGCCCTGGTATTTCAGAAGGTTTAGCTGCACGTGGTGCAATTGAAGGTGTTGCTCGTAATCCTGAAGCAACAGGTAGCATTAGATCAACTTTGATCTTAGGTTGTGCACTTTCAGAAACAACTGGTATTTATGGTCTTTTAGTCGCTTTACTTATTATCTTCATTATCGGAATGAGATTAGTAGGCTAATCATATTTTGCTTATGTTAAAAATTGTTTCATTAACTTCAATTCAAGATATAGTCGAACAATTTTCAGATTTCGTTAATAAACTTATTCCTAGAGAATTTTTGTCTGTAATCATTCAATTATGCGCTACCGTAGTAATGTTTATAATTGTTGCGAAATTTATTTTTAAGCCTGTAAGAAAAATCCTAAAGACCCGTGCTGATTATGTAGAAGGTCAAATAAAAGATGCCGAAGATTCTAAAACTCGTTCGCTTGAATATGAAAATACTGCTAAAGAATCAATTAATCAAGCTAAAGAGAAATCTCGACAATTACTTTTAGAAGCTAAAGATCAAGCAGATGAAGTAAAAGCCAAGGCTTTAGATGATTTAAATTATGAATTGAATGCTAAACGCCTATTAGCGGAAAAAGAAATAGAACAAGAAAAAATTGCTGCTGTTGAAGAAATAAGAAAGCAAATTGTGGATGTTGCTTTACAAGCTTCAGAAGTAGTTTTAAATCGAGAAATTAATGAAGATGATAATTCCCGTTTAGTTGAAGATTTTGTAAAGGATGTGGTTAAGTAATGGATAGTTTAGCCTCTAGATATGCCAATGCATTATTATTAATTGCAATTCAAGAAAATGATAATGAAGGTTATCGCCAAGAGATTAAAGAACTAGTAAATTCTTTTGAGCAATCAGAGGAGTTACTTGCTGTATTAAAATCATCTTTTATTACCAAAAAAGAAAAAAAAGATTTACTAAACGAAATTTTAAAGGATGAAAAATATCCAAAAATAAGAGATTTTATCAATGTTATTATTGATAATTCTCGTGAAAATTTTTTAATTGAATTTCTTCAAGAATTTATTAGAGTTTCTAATACTCATGATAATATTTCAGAAGGAATTATTTATTCAACAAAGAAACTCACAAAAGATGAAATAGAAAAAGTTATAGATGCGGTTGGAAGTAAATTGAATCGTAAAATCAATTTACGAAATCGTCTTGATCCTAGTTTAATCGGTGGAATTAAAGTTGTCATCGATGATCATGTTTTTGATGGCTCAATCAAAAATAAACTAAAGAATTTAAAATCGCAACTTTCGCAAGGAGATTAATTATGAATATAAAGCCAAATGAAATATCTGCTTTAATCAAAAAGCAAATTGAAAATTATTCTCATAAAATTGAAACAAGTGATGTCGGTTCGGTAATCAATGTTGGTGATGGTGTCGCTTTAGTATATGGATTAGACAAAGCGATGATGAGTGAATTATTAGAATTTGAAAATGGCGTTTATGGTATGGTTATGAATCTTGAAGAAGACCATATCGGTGTTGTTTTACTTGGCTCTGATAAAGAGATTAAAGAAGGCGATATTGTTAAACGTACGGGTCGAGTTGTTGAAGTCCCAGTTGGCGAAATGATGTTAGGAAGAGTTGTTAATTCACTAGGTCAAGCCATTGATGGAAAAGGTGAAATTAAAGTTACAAAGACTCGTCCAATTGAAAGAATTGCTCCAGGAGTTATGACTAGAAAATCTGTTTCTGAACCCCTACAAACTGGTATAAAAGCTATCGATGCGATGATTCCAATTGGAAGAGGACAACGTGAATTAATTATCGGTGATCGTCAAACAGGTAAAACGGCAATTGCAATTGATACGATCATCAATCAAAAAGGTAAGAATTGTCTTTGTATCTATGTAGCTATTGGACAAAAGAATTCTACAGTTGCTCAAATAGTTGAAAAATTACGTGTAAATGGAGCAATGGATTATACTGTTGTTGTCGCAGCTACCGCAAGTGAACTTGCACCTTTACAATATATTGCGCCTTATGCTGGAGTATCAATTGCCGAGGAATGGATGGAACAGGGCAAAGATGTTTTAATTGTATATGATGATTTATCAAAACATGCAGTTAGCTATCGTACTATATCATTGCTTTTAAGAAGAGCGCCAGGAAGAGAAGCTTATCCAGGTGATGTTTTCTATTTACATTCTAGATTATTAGAAAGAGCTTGTAAGTTAAATAAAGAAAATGGCGGCGGTTCAATAACTGCTTTACCAATTATTGAAACCCAAGCAGGCGATATCTCGGCATATATTCCAACTAATGTCATCTCCATTACTGATGGTCAAATATTTTTAATGAATGAGTTATTTAACGCTGGACAACGACCAGCTGTTGATTCTGGTTTATCTGTAAGCCGTGTTGGATCAGCTGCTCAAATTAAAGCTATGAAACAAGTTTCAGGCTCATTAAAAATTGATTTAGCGCAATTCCATGAACTACAAGCCTTTTCACAGTTTGGTTCCGATCTTGATGAAGAGACTAAAAATGTTTTAAATCATGGTCAAAGATTGATGGAAGTTTTAAAGCAACCTCAATATTCTCCTTATAGCGTTGACCGACAAATTATTGAATTATTTGCAGCAAAAAATCACTATCTAGAAAATGTTGAACTCGAAGATATACGACCATGTCTAGATGAATTATATCAAATGATTGAAATTCAACATCATGAAATAATCGATGAATTACTTGATAAAAAGATTATTAGTGAAGATTTAGATGTAAGAATGAAATCTATTATTGGTGATTTCATGGAGAATTATAAATGACAAGCGAGATGATATTCGCCTTATCGATACTTATTGATTCCATTATTTTGGTTGTTTTAATCGTTATTTTGATTAGGACGATTATTAAGCAAAAGAGGTCATGATATGTCGTTAGGATTACAAGCAACTAAAAGAAGAATATCTTCAGTTAATTCAACTAAGAAGATCACAAATGCCATGGGATTAGTGGCCACTTCCAAATTAAGAACTCTTAAAAAGAATCTTGCTGCTACTTCAAAATATGCTGATGAAGTGAAGTTGATGATTGCTTCATTAATGAAAAGTATTCCAGAAGAAAAGATTAATGAAGTTTTTGCAATGGAAAAAATCACCTCATCTCGCCAGATATTTGTTGTCGTTACTTCAACTTTAGGATTATGTGGTGGTTACAATTACAATATCTATAAAGAAATAGCACCATTAATTGATAAAGAAAATGATTTAATCATTTCTATTGGTAGGAAAGGTGACATTTATTTTAAGAATCGTGGATATCATGTCGATGACACCTATGTCGATTATTTAAGTGATTTTGACTATTCAAAAGTTGATAAATTAGCTAAATATCTTCTGTTTTTATTTAAAAGTAATAAGTGTAAGGAAATTAAATTAGTTTATACTCATTTTAAAAATCAGATTACTTTTAAACCAGAGACAATAAGTCTATTCCCTTTTGATAAAATAATAGAAGAAAATACTTTCACTTACAAAGAATTAAATATGATTGTTGAACCAGATCCAGTTACCGTTTTAAAAAGAATAATGCCATTATATCTTAAGTCGATACTTTATTCTCGCCTTAGTGAATCGTTAACTAGTGAATATGCTTCAAGAAGAAATGCGATGGATTCAGCCACAGATAACGCTGAAGAGATCGTATCTAAATTACAAATAGAATTTAATAAAGCCCGTCAAGCGGCAATTACTCAAGAAATTACCGAAGTTGTCGGTGGAGCGAATGCTCAAAAATAGGAGGAACTATGGAAAATCAATTTAATAAAGGAATCGTCGTTCAAGTTATTGGTCCAATTGTCGATATTAAATTTAAAGATCAAGCTTTACCTGAATTATTGACGGCAATTGAGATTATTAATAATGGCAAAAAATTGGTGGTTGAAGTTGCTCAACACGTTGGTGATGATGTGGTGCGCTGCGTCTCTATGGGACCAACTGATGGCTTAGTTCGTGGTCAAGAAGCTACCTCAACTGGAAATCCAATCATGGTTAATGTTGGAAGTGCGACACTTGGAAGAATGTTTAATGTTCTCGGTGAAGAGATTGATGGACTTGATCCGCTTCCTAAAGAGAATAAAAAAATGCCAATTCATCGTTCATCCCCAACGTTTAAAGAACAACAAACATCGGCTCAAATATTAGAGACTGGAATTAAAGTTATCGATTTATTATGTCCATATGTTAAAGGTGGAAAAATTGGTTTATTCGGTGGAGCAGGAGTTGGTAAGACAGTTTTAATTCAAGAATTAATTAATAATATTGCTACTCAAAAACATGGTATTTCTGTTTTCGCCGGAGTTGGTGAAAGAACGCGTGAAGGCAATGACTTATATTTTGAAATGAAAGAATCAGGTGTTCTTTCTAAAACCGCCTTAGTATTTGGTCAAATGAATGAACCACCAGGAGCAAGAATGCGAGTTGGTTTAACTGGTCTAACTATGGCAGAATATTTCCGTGATGTTGAACATCAAGATGTCTTATTATTTATTGATAACATATTTAGATTTACTCAAGCGGGTTCTGAAGTTTCGGCACTTTTAGGAAGAATGCCTTCCGCGGTTGGATATCAACCAACATTAGCTACGGAAATGGGACAGTTACAAGAAAGAATTACATCGACTAAAGATGGATCGATTACTTCAGTACAAGCAATTTATGTTCCGGCTGATGATTTAACTGATCCAGCTCCAGCTACTACATTCTCGCACCTTGATGCGACAACTGTTCTTGATCGAAAAACTGCTTCTTTAGGAATTTATCCAGCGGTTGATCCACTTGGTTCAACTTCTAATATTTTAGACCCAAATATCGTGGGAAAAGAACATTATGATGTTGCTCGCGGTGTACAAGCAATTTTGCAAAGATATAAAGATCTACAAGATATCATTGCTATTTTAGGTATGGATGAATTATCCGAGGATGATAAAGTCATAGTTAATCGGGCTCGTCGAATTCGTAATTTCTTATCTCAACCTTTCCATGTCGCGGAAGTATTTAATGGTTTCCCAGGAAAATTTGTGGAAGTTAAAGATACAATTCGTTCTTTTAAAGCAATTTTAAATGGTGAATATGATGATTTACCTGAACAAGCTTTCTTATATGTTGGAACTATCGAAGATGCTGTTAAAAAAGCTGAAGAATTAAAAAAGAGATAGATTATGGAGAAACTAAAAATACGAATAATTACTCCGGATGATATTCATGTAATAGAAGATGTATCTTCTATTACGCTTTCAGCTATCGATGGTGAATTAACTATTTTACCAAAGCATTATCCTTTGATGACTGCAATTGATGTTTCCAAAATCAAATTTATCAAAGATAAAAATCCAATCTATGGTTTTATAAGTGATGGACTATTGAATGTAAAAGAACATGAGGTCATTTTGATTTTAAATGCTTTTGAATTTAAAGATGAAATTGATATTGCTCGGGCTAAAGCAAGTTATGAAAGAGCCTATAAAAGGATTAATTCTAAACAAGAAAACATTGACATTGCTCGGGCTGAAGCATCTTTAAAAAGAGCATTAACAAGAATGTCAATTGCCCAAAAATAATTTATATATAGATTTAGGATAGATAATATGAATATAGAATTAATTTTAGCTGATGAATTAAACATTAAAAACGAACAAGTAAACTCGGTAATCAATTTGCTTAATGAAGGAAATACAATTCCTTTTATTGCTCGTTATCGTAAAGAAGTAACTGGGGGATTGGATGATGAAATTCTTCGCCATTTCAATGATAGATATAATTATCTTTTGAATCTTTCTGCACGAATGGAGACGGTTATTGCTTCAATTAAAGAGCAAGGAAAACTCACTGAAGAACTTAATAACGAAATTTTAAATTGCCATACTTTAACTGAATTAGAAGATTTATATCGCCCTTATAAACCAAAAAAGAAGACAAGAGCTTCAATTGCTAAAGAAAAAGGTTTAGCTCCTTTAGCGGAATATATTTTAAAGCAAGATGAGACCATGCCGTTAGAAGAATATGCGCAGACATTTATTAATGAAGATAAACAAGTAAATACGATTCAAGATGCACTTAATGGCGCTAAAGATATCATCGCTGAAGTAATCTCAGATAATCCTAATTGTAGAAAATATATTAGGAAGCAAAATTATCGTTTTGGAAGTATAGTTACTAAAGAAATTAAAAAAGAAGAAAAAGGAACATATGATATGTACGCAGAATATGAAGAAAGCGTATCAAGAATAGTTCCACATCGTATTTTGGCTATAAACCGCGCTGAAAAACAAAAATATCTTCGAGTAAGTTTAAAAGTTAATGATGAAGATAATGTTTCTTATATTGAGAAGAAAGTAATTATAAAAAACAGTCCTTTTAAGAGTATTTTGCAAGAATGTATTTTAGATGGATATAATAGATTGATTTCTCCTTCTTTGGAAACCGAAATTAGAAATGATTTAACTCAAAAAGCTGAAGAAGCTTCAATGGAAGTTTTTAAAGCTAATCTTCATCAATTATTATTGACTTCCCCAATGAAAAATAAAATAGTTCTTGGTTTTGATCCAGGATATGCTCATGGTTGTAAGTTAGCAGTTGTCGATATGACAGGAAAAGTACTATTCACGACAGTTATTTATCCAGTTAAACCTCAGCAACAGATACAAAAATCAGCTGATGTAGTTACTGAAATAATTAAAAAGTATAAAGTAGATTTAATCGCTTTAGGTAATGGTACTGCTTCTAGAGAATCAGAAGCCTTCTTAAAGAATTTATTAAAAAATATAAGTTTAGCGAAACCATGTCAAGTGGTTATTGTTTCTGAATCTGGAGCATCAGTATATTCAGCAACAAAATTAGCTAGTGAAGAATTTCCAACATTCGATACGAATCTTCGTAGTGCAGTTTCAATCGCTAGAAGATTACAAGATCCATTAAGTGAATTAGTCAAGATTCCACCAGAAGCTATTGGTGTGGGTCAATATCAACATGACATGAATCAAAAGCGTCTTAATGAGGTATTATCAGGCGTGGTTGAAAATTGTGTTAACTCAGTTGGAGTGGATGTTAATTCAGCTTCACCATCATTACTTGAATATGTCGCTGGTATTAGTTCAACATTAGCAAAAAATATTGTGGAATATCGTCAACTTAATGGAGCATTCAAAAAAAGAGAAGAACTTTTAAAAGTCAATAAACTTGGTCCAAAAATCTTTTTGCAATGTGCAGGCTTTTTAAGAATAAGTAATAATTATCCACTAGATAATACCGCTGTTCACCCAGAATCATATCCAATTGTCATGTCATTGTTAGATAAACTAGGTTTATCTTTAGAAGAGATAAATACCGAAAACTTCATCCAAAAGCTTGATAACATTAAAAATATCTCGACCTTAAGTAAAGAATTAAATGTCGGTGAGATGACTTTATCTGATATCATCGATGAATTAAAAAAGCCAGGCCGTGATATTCGAGAAGTTGATAATGAAGAAATTTTACGTAGCGATATCGTGGATATCACTGATTTAAAAGAGGGAATGATATTAAAAGGAACAGTTCGTAATATCATGGATTTTGGTTGTTTTGTTGATTTAGGTGTTCACATCGATGGCTTAATTCATATCTCAGAATTATCGAATAATTTTGTTAAACACCCATTAGATGTAGTTCATTTAAATCAAATTGTCACCGTAAAAGTAATCTCTGTTGATGTTAATAAAAAGCGTATTGGCTTATCGCTAAAACAAGTATAATCGGAGAAATAGCTTATGAAAAAGTATTATGAATTTGATTCCTTAAAAACCGAAAAAGAAGGGGTAATGTTTTTTGTCCCAAATGATGAAGAAAAGTATAGACTTAAAAAGCCGTGCAAAGGGTTTGGAATTATTAAATATGGTGAGGGTTCTATTTACACTGGACAAATTAAATTCACTGGCAGCCGATATCAAAAATTAGGTGAAGGAAAACAAGATTTCATTCGCTCAACAATCGGAGATCCTTTTGACGATGGAAAGGGAAATATCATTCGCCGCAACATGTATGTCGGTCACTTTGATTATCGTAAAACTGATTGGATTTATGGTAATGGAGTGATGTATTATTGTGATGAAAATAATAAACCATTACAATTTGTTAAGGGTTTTTATGAAGGTACTAATCGCGTTGGCCCATATCAAGGCGACTTTGATTATAATACTTTAAAAGCTGGATTTGATAAATCTATGGAAAATTTTGAGGGTTTTGATGAAAAAAAACTAGCCTTTAATCGAGTAAGTCTACGTTCAGATTTTACAAAGCAATATGATACTTTATTCATTGGTGATTCTTATTTTGAATTTTGGTTTAACGAAACATATGCCAGTAAGACATTTGAACAAAGTTTTGACACCAATAAATATTTAAATATTGGGGTTGGAGGAACAACATTCGCCGATTGGATTAAATATTTTGAAGTCTTTGATCAAATCAAAACAATTGATAGGATTGTTATTAATTTAGGTTTTAATGATATTCACATGGGATGTAACTCATTAAAAACGTATAATAATGAAAAATTGCTTATCGAAAAATTAAAAGACAAATACCCTAATGCTGAAATATATCTATTAAATGTTATTCATGCACCATTATTCCCTGAAAAATATAATATTGAAAAAAGATATAATTCGTTAATTAAAAAGAATGTTAAAGGTGTGAAAATTATTGATTCTAGTTCGGTAATTGAAAATGCTCCTAAAGGAAATTACTTTAACGACGATCAAGTTCATTTAAATAAATTTGGTTATGAATTATTTTTTAAAGTTATAAACACCACGATTAATGAGTAAAAATATAAAAAATGTTTCCCATTTATGAGAAACATTTTTATTAGAATAATAATTTTATTTACCTTTTGAAACAATTTCGTCCTGAATCATTTTGATAAATTCATCAAACGAGACAGTTGTTTGGGCTTGATTTCCTAATCGACGATAAGTGACGAGATTATTTTCACATTCCTTATCACCAATAACAAGAGTATAAGGAACTTTATGGACTTGAGCATCTCTTAAACGATATCCAAGTTTTTCTTCTCTTTCATCGACTTCACATCTTATTCCTAAAGCTTCCAATTTTTCTGAATATTCTTTAGTTTTGGCATTATGAACTTGAGCTACAGGGAGTAGCTTCACTTGAACTGGAGCTAGCCAAGTTGGGAAGGCACCAGCATAATTTTCAGTGATAATACCAATAAATCTTTCAAGCGAACCAAAGCAAGCGCGATGAATCATAACTGGAGTTACTTTAGCACCATTTTGGTCGATATAGGTACAATCAAATCTTCCAGGTAATTGCATATCTAATTGAATAGTTCCGCATTGCCAAATTCTATTCATTGAATCGCGGAGTTTAAAGTCGAGTTTAGGACCATAAAATGCACCATCTCCAGGATTGATTTTGAATTGACGTCCAGTAGCTTGACAAGCACTAATTAGGTCTTTTTCAGCTTGGTCCCAGACTTCGATTGAACCGATAAAGTTATCTTCGGGTCTAGTGGATAATTCAATATGATAATTTAGACCAAATAAAGAATAAATCTCATCATATAATTTAATGATTTTAGTAACTTCTTCACCAATTTGATCTTCACGAAGTAAAGTATGAGCATCATCTTGAGTGAAAGTTCTAACTCTAAATAATCCATTTAAAGCACCAGAAGCTTCATGACGATGGACGTGTCCAAGTTCGGCGTATCTTAAAGGTAAATCCTTATAAGAATGAAGATCATTTTTATATACGAGAATAGCTCCTGGACAATTCATAGGTTTAATAGCGAATTCTTGATCATCAACCATGGTGATATACATATTTTCTTTGTAGTGATCCCAGTGACCTGAAGTCTCCCATAATTCTTTCGAAAGCATAATTGGAGTTTCAATTATTTTATAGCCATGTTTACGATGAATTTTTAGCCAAAAATCTTCAAGAGTTCTTCTTAATATATATCCATTAGGTAAGAAGAATGGTAGTCCTGGACCATAATCACTAAACATAAATAAGCCTAATTCTTTACCGAGTTTACGATGATCTCTCTTCTTTCTTTCTTCTAGGTCATGGAGATGTTTTTGTAATTCTTCTTCGCTAAAGAAAGATGTGCCATAAATTCTAGTTAACATTTTATTATGGACATCGCCACGCCAATAAGCACCGGCTACAGATAATAATTTAAAATGTTGAATCATTGAAACTTTTTCAACGTGTGGACCGGCACATAAATCAACAAATTTTCCTTGCCTATAAATAGTTATTTGACCTTCAATGCCATCGATGAGTTCTTCCTTGTAAGGGTTATCTTTAAAAATTTCTTTAGCTTCTTGCTTTGTTACTTCTTCACGAACAAATAAATTTCCCGAAGAAGCTAATTTTTTCATTTCTTTTTCAATTTTAGCAAAGTCAGCATCGGTTATTTTATCTTCACCAAAATCAACATCATAATAATATCCTTCTTCAATAGCTGGTCCAAAGCCGAATTTTGCTTGAGGATATAGATTATGAATAGCTTCCGCCATTAAATGAGAAGTGGAGTGATTTAAGACATCATATGATTCTGGATCACCTTTTTTGATTAAAACAAAGAGTCCTTCATGAGAAATAGGACGATTTAAATCATAAATTCGATCGTCAAGTTTATAAGCAATGCTTGCTTTAGCGAGTGAAGTTGAAAGACTTTGAGCAAGACTTAAACCAGTTTCACCTTCTTTAATTTCAATTTCTTTACCATCAATTAATTTAATTTTCATATAAACCTCCTTTAATAAAAAAATCCTTATAGAAAATCTATAAGGACGATTAAATACGCGGTACCACCTTAATTCATCAATGTAAATTAATGCTCTCAACGATTCTTAACGTGAATCAACGTCTTATTACTAAGATAGCTCCGTAGTGGTATCTAAAGTTTTGTATCAAGCTTTCACCAAATGCCTAATTCTCTAATAGACTTCTTTAGACGTGTCTACTTCAACGCTGTCATCATTATTAATCAAAAAAAACTATAATTCAAGACTTTTTATTAAATATCTAATTCTCTTGGTGCAGTTGCGGTAATTACTTTCATGAAATTATTGTTCTTTGAACCTGATGGAACTGAACCAGTAATTATCATATTCATACCTGGAACTAGCTTCATTTTACGAGATTTTAATAAAGCGATAACTTCCATTTCTTCAATGAATTGAGGAACGGAAGAAATTAAGATTGGAAATACACCCCAATTTAAACAACTAGTAAAGGCCTCGGCACGATTATCAGTAACAAAAATTATTGGACAGCAAGGACGAGATTGAGAAATTAAACGTGCGGCATTGGAATTTGAAGAAAATACAAATATTAACTTACTATCCGTTAATAGAGCAGTTTGAACAACGCTATTAGCTAAGGCAGAGGAAATATCTTTACATCCAGAATGGATGATGGAATTGAAACTATCAGTAGCTAAACCATCATAATCCATATATTTTTCCATTCTAGCGGCTATTTTAGCTTGAGTCGCGGCTGCTAAAATAGGATATTCACCATTTGCTGATTCGGCTGATAACATTACACAATCAGTTGATTCTAATACGGCATTGGCTACATCCGATACTTCAGCACGAGTTGGATTTGGATTAGTCTTCATGGAATCGAGCATTTGTGTTGCCGTGATGACAAATTTGCCCGCTAATTTACATTTACGGATTAATTCTTTTTGAACAACAGGAACATCTTCAGCTGGAATTTCAACACCTAAATCACCACGTGCAACCATAATACCATCACTAACTTCGATTATGGAGTCGATATTTTTAACTGCGATTGGATTTTCTATTTTAGAGATAATTTTAATATCTGGGCGATTATTGTCGAGTAATATTTTTCTAATAGCTAAGACATCACTAGAATCTCTAATAAATGACGCGGCAATGAAAGAAAAATTATGTTGACAACCCCAAATAAGATCATCGCGATCTTTTTTAGAAATATATTCCATTTTAATTTCAGTATTAGGGCAATTAACACCTCTTTTATTTTTTATTATGTGATGGTTTAGAGCTTTAGCGATTATCTCATGATTTTTTTCGTCTTTTTCAATGACTTTTAAAGTTAAATTACCATCATCTAATTTAATGGTATCGCCAATATTTATATCATCATATAATCCCGGATAGGTAACAGAAAACTTTTCTTTGGTTCCAACGATTTGTTTCATAGTTATGCGAATGATATCATCGGTTGCGATTGCAGCGCTTCCACCTTCAAAATCTCCAGTTCTTATTTCTGGACCTTTTGTATCAAGCATAACTGGCATGATTATTCCATCTTCTTTTTCTAAACGCTCGGCAATCATCAACTTGTTTAAATGTTCTTCATGAGTACCATGAGAAAAATTACATCGCATGCAATTCATGCCTGATTCGTATAATTGTTTACATTTTTCATAAGTGTCTGATGAAGGACCAATTGTGCAAACAATCTTTGTGTTTTTTGAGATATTCATATCCGCTCCTTCTATAATTTTAGTTTATAACTTATAAGAAAAATATATCATGTTAGATTAATAAATTAAACAAATAAAATGCTATATTTAATAAAAATAATTTGTTATATTATTAAAGAGGATGTAAAGATGAAATCTTTGAATTATTTATCTAAAAATGATTATTATGAAATAAAACTGGGGTCGATGCTTGCAAGTTATGATCGCGATTTACTGACAATGCTATATCAACCAATTATTGGATATGGTTCTTTAGCACTTTATTTTACGTTATGGAGCAATGTAAAGCGTTCTGAATATTCATCAATGAATAAACATGAAGTCATCTTTAATCAAATGGATATTGATTCTAATGAATTTATTAAATGCCGCACACGATTAGAAGCTTTAGGATTATTAAAAACTTATAAAAAAAATGAAAAGTCTTTTACCACCTTTATATATGAATTATATGCTCCAAAATCACCAGAAGAATTTTTTGATGATCCCTTATATAAAGGAATTTTATGTAAACATCTAGGTGAAAAAGAAGTTGAAAAATTGGCGATTATATTTAAAAGTCGCGAAGTGAACAAGGACAATTGTGAAGATATTTCCAGTTCATTTAGTGATATTTATTCTATCGACGAAGATGATACTTTAAAAGTTATAAATATTAGAACCAATCGTGGAAGAAAAACCATAAATATCAAAAATAATTTTGAAGTTGGTGAATTTTTAAAACATATTAAAGATGAATATGGAATAATTAATGAGGCATTAACTCCAGATGATATTCACGAGATAACTCGTTTAGCAACCTTACTGGGATTAGATGTTTTATCGATGTGTGAAGTAGTTGAACAATGTTATAATCCAAATCAAGAAAATCATTTGAATTACGATGATTTATATCATGCAAGTTTAAAATATAAAGATGGTATTAATATTGTTTCTAAAAATAATGGTATAAAAGAATATAATGATGATGATGCTTTTGGAGCCTTTATAAATCAAATGTCGACAACAAGTGCTTTTGAATATTTAAAAATTAAGCAAAATTATATAAACCCATCAGCTTCTGATGTTAAAATAATTAATGAACTATCATCAAAATATGGCTTTAATTCCGGAGTTATTAATGCTTTGGTTCAATACACTCTTAGTATGTGTGATGATAAATTGCCAGCGAATTATATTTATAAACTAGCGGATACTTTAGCACGTAAAAATGTGAATACAACTCTTGCTGCATGGAATGCGTTAACAAAAAAGAATCATAAAAAAACAAGTAAGCAAATCGTTAAAGATGATAGTATTAATGATGGTGTTAAAGACAATATAAAGTCAAGTGATGGTCAATCCCTTGAAGAATTAATGAAGGAACTGGAGTAATAACATGAACCAAATCAAATTTGATAATATTAACGAAGAAAAACGTCAAAGCTTAAAAAAAGAATGCATAAAAATTGTTAAAGACAATGAGACTTGCTTAAATTTTATCTTAGAAAATAATTTGAATGATGAAGAAGTATTATCTGCGATTGGAAAGTTTCTAAAGATTGTAAATCAAGAAAAAGTATGTGTAAATTGTGTAAACAAAAAGAATTGTTTATTGCAAAGCAATGGTTCAATATATTCTTTAAGTATTGATGAAGATGATCGAATTATTGATTTAAAGTTAGATTTATGTTCAAAAGCTAAAAAAACTGATAAGTACACTAGTAATTATCTTTATCGTCAATTCGATGAAGAATATTTAAATTACGATATAAATCAAGTTTTATCTAATGAAGATTATAAAGATTCAAGAAAAGAAACATATGTTTCTGCAGCTTCAATTTTGCTTTCTAAAACAAATAAAGGAATCTTTTTAACTGGATCACGTAGATGTGGAAAAAGTTTCATTTTAGCGGTTTTTTCTAAAAAATATATCGATAATTTTAAAAAGAGAGTCGCTTTTATTGATGCTTCGACAACTATTAAAGAATTAAATGATTTATATTTTACTAATAAAGATGAATTTCAAAAGCGCCTCGATGAATTATGTGAAGTTGATTTATTAATTATCGATGATTTTGGAAGCGAATTTAAAAATGAATATACTCGTGATCTGATTATATATCCATTGTTAAATAGTCGTTTTATTGATAATAAATTAACTTGTTTTACATCTAATTATTCTTTAAATGAAATTCAACAAATGTATGAGCTTAGAGAAAAAAATGCACCTAAAGCTCGCTTATTATATGAAGTTATTAATTCTTTAGCAAAGCAAGTAATAATTGAATCAATTCCTTATCGCGAATAGCATATATATAATTAATTATGAATAAAATTACATGGGTGATTCCATGTTTTTTTATGATCAAGAATTATTGCATATTGGAAATTTTGAAAGAATTAAATACGTTGAAAATGAGTTAATTGTCGTGACATTTAAAAATTATTCATTGCAGATTTATGGTGAAAACTTGACTGTAATATATCTTTCAGATGATGAAATGTATATTCAAGGCAATATAAAGGAATTAGATTTAAATAATGTTATTTAAGTCGTATGTTATTATTGAAGTAAGAACATTTTCAATCGATAATTTAATTTCCAAAATAAGAAATAACAAAATAGTTATTGATAAATTGACTCATATAGATGATTTTATCTTTCATCTAAGATTTCATCCTAAATACTTAAAAAAGATCAAAGTTATTTTTCCAGATTATAAAATCATTCATGAACATGGTTTATATTATATTATTAAACATCAACTGATAAAAAAGACCACGATTATTGCTTTAGTGATTTCGGGATTGTTCTTCATGTATTTAAATACTTTAATTTATGAAGTGAGAATAAATGGTAAGAATGAACAATTAAGTGATAATATTCGTTATATTTTAGAAAATGCAAATATTAAACGATATAAAAAAAAGCCCTCATTAGCTACATTAGATGAATTAAAAAATGAGATATTATCTTATTATAATGAAATTGAAAATATCGATTTCTATATGACAGGTAATTTGGTAAGTTTAACATATTTTTTAAAAGAAAAAGAAGATATAATCGATAATTCAAATGGAAAATATTATGCCAAAAAGGATGGTATCGTGTCTTATGTTGATGTAGCAAGAGGTAATTGTTTATATGAACATAATGATTATGTAAAAAAAGGTCAATTACTTATTGATGATTACGTGCATATAAATGATAAAGATATCTATGTTGGTGGTCAAGGAAAAGTATATGCATTTACTTGGTCATTAGTTGAATTAAAAAAGAAATATATTGGAACCGATACTGATGCATTTTCCTATTTATTGCAAGAAGCGCGTTTTCAAGTTAGTAAACAATTTTCCGAGAAAGAATATATCGATAAAGAAAATGTTCTATCTTTTACTTATCAAGATTCGATGGCATATTTAAAAGTGCATTTTACCTTGTTAGAAAATATCGCTATTTTACAATAATTTTAAAAATCCTCTATATATAAGATAGAGGGTTATTATGAAATATTTCTGTTATCAAATTTTAACTACCGATTGCGGGTATGCGTGCTGTAAGATGTTATTAGCTAATGCTCATAAAGATAAATCTTATATCTATATGAGCCAAGATTTAACATCCAAAAATTTTTCGTTTTTTGATTTAAAAAAAATCTGTCAAAAAGAAGGCCTTGATTGCGATGGATATAGTTATGAAAGCGTTGTACAAGTAAAAAAAATTCCATGTATTGGACATATTAAGATCGAAGACCGATTTCATTTTATATATATTTATAAAATTTCAAAATCAAGAGTATATTATTTTGATCCTAAGATTGGGAAGCAAACGCTAAAAATTACAGAATTTAATAAATTATCCACAAATAATTATTTAATAATTGATAAAATAAATTTTCATCAAAAGAAAAAAATAAAACCTTTTTATAATTCTAAATTTTCTCTGGCACAATTCTTAATATCGATTTTACAGTTTGTAAGTATATTTATTCTTTCTTTTTTTAATAATAATTTTTCTATTAGTATTATATTTTTTCTTTTTTTATATTTGATTAGTAATTTCTTGTATTTTTTAATTAATATCTTGGCAATGAAAAAATATGATAAACAAGTTATTTATCCTATTTTTGAGATGATAGAAGATACAAATGATAAAATTATTAAAAATGGAATCGAAAATGAATATCAATTGAAAAAAGAATATTTTTCTAATGCTAATAATTTATTCATGAATGCAATTACAATTGGATTTATCGGATTTATTTTAATTGTAAATGATCTTAAAAATATTTTTGGAATAATCATAACAATGATAATGTGCATAATAATTCATAAATTAGATCTAATTTTTAATAAATCATTAATTAGTCGGGTAAATGAACTAGAGAACAAAATTTTTGATATTAAGACAAATTATTTTTACGCTGATCAAATATCTTATAAATATGCATTAAATTATGCATTATTAAATATTTGTGAATTAACAATAATAACTTTATTTGTTTTTGTAATTTCATTAATTAATAACAACTTTTCATCTTTAGTGTATTTTATTATTATTTATAAATTATTAACTGATAAATTAAATGAAATAATTAAATGTCAAACAGATAATAGAAAAATAGATGTTCTCATAAATTATCATAATAGTTTAAAACCCCATATAAAAATAAAATAAGAAATATTTTAAAGCAATTAACTGAAAAGCAGCGACAAGTATTTGAGAAAGTTTATCTAGAAGAAAAGCAACCAATGGAT
>CABUOQ010000031.1 GCA_902493275.1 uncultured Bacillota bacterium
ATTATACTCCTTATGAAATATTTAAAAAGAGTCTTTTTACTTCTTATACAAAGTTTTTACCCTTTCTAATTATTTTTTTATTTTATTTTTTTGTTTAGGTATTAATTGTTGCATTTACTTTTTCATGTAACAAATGTTTCTAAATTGTAGATATATAAAATTTATTTTATGTAAAAAGTCAATAATATTTTTATTTTAACATAATAATTATTGTTTTTTTTAATTTCCGGTGAAATAATATAACAAAATAATTAATTAGCAAACAAAAATTTGATTTTGCCATTACAAATTAAAAATGCTTTGATTCTACTAATTATTATTTTTTTCATATATTTATATTATTCATTAAAGGGGGATGATTAATGAAGAAATCAAAAGAAAGATCTAAATCTTACTTTTATTTTATTCCATTTTTACTTCTGGGGCTTGGGTGTAATAATCAACAAGTTAATAGCAGTAATCCAAATAGCAATAGCGACAATCTATCCGTCAGTGAAGATTCCTCGTCTATAAAGCAAGTATTATGGGATAAAGAAGTAGATGAAGCTCTATATTCCGCAGTTGGTGATTATTATGAAGAGATACCAGTATTCACCGCGGATGTCTATGATGCTAATACCTTTACCTATCAAGGCATTAATATCGCAGCGGTTTCGTGCTATATAAATGATTATTTATCTTCAGAAAACACTTATTCTATAGTTTTAAAACTAAGTGGTTTTAGCACTACTCAATATGAAGAAGATAATCACACATACTCAATAGCAAGCAAAAGAGTTTCATCATACGAAGTTTTATGTCTCCAATATGAAGTGCAAGAATCAGCAGTAAGCGGTGGATATCTTTACATTTTGGCATATGTAATTGAAGATCGCTTAATTAATTGGCCAAGTGAGCAAATCATTGCTGCAATTGGTCAAGACATTCCACATTGTGATGCCGAATACTATCAATTTGCCACACAAGATTATAGTGATTTAACTATCGCAGTTGTTGCTTGCTATGGACTAGATGATCCATTATCCGCTCTTGCAAATTATTTAGATTTGCTAATAAGTAATTCATACGAATACAAAACACTTGATAGCGCCTATTATTGTACTAATGATAACACTGGACTTGAGATTGATTTCTATTACGACACTGATTATGAATACTTATATATCCAAGCATATGTATTACCTGGAGCAAAAGATTGGCCTTCTAAAGATTTGGAAGACTTATTCCCAGTGTATATTCCAGAATATCATGAATCAGGAGTAAGATATTTTTCTGGATTAGCTCAAGCTGAAAATAAAGCCTTGATATATGAAATTGATTGTACTAATGCCTCACCATCATCCGAAGAAGAATACAAAGAAACTTTAGAAATGTATGGTTGGGTGCGATGCGAAGAATATGATTATGAATCATGGGGGAACATATACATAATTAATCAAGGTTTAGAAAACGAATGTCAAATCCAATTCTATTATGAAATGGACGGCATGACATTAGTTATTAGAGTTCTAATTATGAACGTCGAATAGAAAGGGGAAAATATGAAATCAAATAAACTAATATTATTAACTTTAGTTGGTTTAATGGGATTATTTGGATGCAACAACAATCAAACATCAAGTATTTCATCTAGCCAACAAGAAAGTTCACAAACAAGTTCATCATCTGTTTCAAGTGTTATAAGTTCAAATGAATCTAGTAGTAGTTCCATAACTTCAATTGATAAAAGAAGTAGTCTAGAGAAAGCTTTAGAAAAAGACTATTCAAATATGACAGTTGAAGTCGTCTCTGTTTATGATAGAGGGGAACAAGAGGAATCATATTACGAATTCTACTATAATGACTACACTATAGTCTATACACCTGAAGTTGCGGAAATGGGATACGATCCTTATACTTATTTTCATGATTATAATGGATTAAATTATCAATATTTTGAAGCGGATAGACCTAACGATCCAACTTCAAAAGCCGCATGGATGAATAAAGGTCGTGATGATTCAATTAACTATGCACTTGAATATATCTATTTCGATATGGATGTTTTATTAAAGAACATTGATCCAAGCACTGCAGTATATCAAGGTGGTATGTATATTATTGCTAGTGAAGATATCGTCAGTAAACTCGATAGCACTGTATTCTATACATTCTTCTTTAATTATATTGAATATGTCGCCTTAATGGTTGGTGATGATGGATATCTTTCACAAGTTATCGGATTACAAGAAATTGATAATGATGATGATTTTGTTCAGATTAAATTCAATAGTTTTGGAACAACCGAGCCTGCATGTGAATTGCCAGAAAAACCTAGTGAAACAAATATCATGGAATATTGGCAATATAAAGGATGGGATGGACCATATACAGAAAAATACGTCGACTCTATCACTTTAACACCTAAAAAAGAACTCGAAAATAATAAGCTTGTAATGGATATTGAAGATGTCGAACAAGCTACATATACTTTCACTCCTGTTGATGCTAATCAAGCAAAAGATTGGAGATTACATAGCACCAATGAAAACGTTGCTAAAATAAATTTCGATTACGATGATGCCGATGGAAATAAATACGTTAAGATTACCGCGGTAGGAGCTGGTGATGCAGAAGTTTATATTAAAGCACGCGGCGTTGATGGTATAGACACTGGAGTTGAATCTAATCGTATCAGTGTTCATGTCAATCCTATTAAAGATCAAAACTTAGAGGGCATTAAATACGATTTATCTTTCACAGGTATTGATTCTGAAGGTAATCTTGGTGTAACTAATGCTGAAGCAAATACTTTACCAGTATCAGCCACTACCACAAAAGCCAGTATTAATTCTGGAAATTCCGATTTATTTGGAAATGCGATGACTTTATTATTAAATCCAAGTGAAAATGGAGTCGGACCTGCAAGTGTAACATTTGATTTCAGCGATCAACAAGTATCAAGTATTTCTTTATACTATGGATTATATTGGCCAGCTGATAAATCAAATATGAGTTATATTAGATCATTCACTCTTGATACATCAAACGATGGTCAAACATGGACATCAATTGATCTTAAAGATGAAATCTTAAACAATATCTCTGCTGATAATTTCAAATTATTAGAAAAAGAATTCGCACCTGCTTCTAAAGTTCGTATTAGTTTAGAAAGCGGCTTTGTTGGAAAAGCATTCCGTTTTGCCTTCAATTCAATCGCATTTATGGCAAATTCAAATTGTCACGATCATGTTGATATTGTTGAAGTTCCAGTAGAATCAGTTTCTATTTCAACAACTACAACCACTCTTAAAACTGGAAAATCAATTACAGTTGGATATGTTATTAATCCTTCAGATGCTACAGATAAAACTTTAACTTGGCATTCAACTAATGAAGAAGTTGCAACATTTACTCAAAATGTACTAACTGCGAGCAGCGTTAATACGGGAACAACTCAAATATACGCGGTTGCCGCTAATGGCGTAGAATCTAATAAAATCACTATCACTGTTGAAAGTATTCCTCAATTAGATACTCGTTTATTGGGAACATGGTTAGGAGATGACCTTATCACTCGCGCTAAATTTACTTTTACAGAAACTAATGTAACAGTTGAAGTTAAAACTTCATCAGTCGAAGATACTTTCGTCTTAAATTATGAAGAAAAAGATGGTTCATCATATTACTTTAAAGATAGTAGCAACCATACTTTAAACGCTTCATATAGATCTGAAACTGAAATATATATTCAAGCAAACTTGGGTGAAGTAAATATCAATAAATACACTGAGAACTATAGTATATATCGCTATATTCCTGCTACTTCATTAACTTTATCTTGTGAAAAAACAACTTTAAATGTTGGTGATTCAACAACTATTAATATTTCATTTACTCCAAATAACGCAACTGGCGTAGGAGTAAACGATGAGATTACTTGGCTAGCAGATAACTCAGGCATCGTTGAATTTAATGATACCACCACAGGCGCAACTGGTTTATATATTAGAGCAGTTGCTGCTGGAACTGTCACTATTACCGCTACAAATGGTGATGGAGTAAGTAATTCAATCACTATTACTATCAAAGAACCTGTGAAAGTTTCTTCTATCACATTAACAAGTGAAACCGGAACAAACGAACTTGAAGTTAATGCTACCATGCAATTAACTGCTACTATAACTGGTGAAAATGGTGAAACTCCAGCAAACTCTTCATTAACATGGAAATCATCTGATTCTTCAATTGCATCTGTTTCTAAAAACGGACTTGTAACTGGTATATCAGCTAGTGATGATGTGGTCACTATTACTGCTACTGCTCAAGATGGCAGCGGAGTTTATGCCACCTTTGAAGTAAAAGTAATCGGTAGCTCAAGTCCAATTCCAAGTGATTTAGCAGGCACATGGACTGGCACAGACTCAACCATGGGATATGATATCAGTATTACTATTTCTACAGATGGCAGCTTAGAAATGGATATCGGTGGAATTGAGACAATATCATTCACTTTAGTTAATGTCTCTGGTACAAGTTATACATTTAATGATGATCTTGGAAACGTCTTAGAAGTCACTTTTGATCCTCGTTTCCCTGATGAAGCATCATTTAATTTAAATGAAGGAGAAATGTCATATGATGAATATATTACAATTACTCCTTATGATGATCCTTATACTAAAAATTAATATTTAAATTAATGATATAAAAATTACAAAGGAATCTGAAATATATCAGGTTCCTTTTTTTCATCTTTATTAAGAATTTAAATTGTGATTTAATAATATTGAAAGGATTTAATATGAAATTCGATAAATTACAAGATTATTTAAAATCATATGGGGCAAAGCAAGTTCAAAAGATTCCATTTTTAATAATGCCAACCTTATTATATAAAATTAAAGATAATATTTGGTTTTCTTTTGATTACGATGAATATGATCATCAAATTGATATTCGTTTAGGAACATTAGTTGAATTTTCTGACGTAATTGAAAGAATTCTTGTCCTAGAACACTTTGAATGGTATTTAGGCAAGGACGGCGAGTATTTTAATAATCACGATTTAGATGCGAGTATCGAATTAGTAATTTCAAAATTAGCAGAGGTAGTTGATTCTTTTGATACTTTACAAAAGAATTTCTCACAAGATGCTTTATTAGAACAAGAAAGATTAAAAACATTTATTGTAAGAGATTTATCATCTTTTTCCATTAAAGAGTTAGAAAATGAATTTAAAAAAGATGAGACAATAAAACAAGAAAAAAAGAAGAATATAAAACAATGGTTGTTTATCATTATATATGTTTTGATTATATTTTTTCTAGTAATTGGTATTGATACCATAATCATTAAAACTAATCCTCAAATTGACGCTCAAAAAGTTTCATCTATTTCAATTGTGATTAATTGTTTATTAATTATTCCGCCTATCGTCGCTAAAGATTTATTTTTTGATTTAATTCATCTTTCGAAAAAGAAAAACCGAGAAGCTGCCAGAAAAAACAAACAACTTGCCGAAGAAAAATATAAATCATATAGCGATTCACTTAGAGAAAAATATCATATTCCTAGCGATGTTTTAACGCAATACGATTATAACAAAATTAAAAACAATTCTACTTTAGCAAAAATTAAATGGACCATCTTAGGAATATGTGAAATAGCTTGCTTATGCCTTGTCTTAGGTATTGTATTTTATGGTGACGTCGTCAGTGTTACAACTACCATATCATTAGTTTGTCTAGGAATAATCTTGGGGATATATGGATTTTGCTTTCTTTGCGAAGCCTATTTTAAAGGTATTATTTATTCTACTATCCCAGTATTATGCTATTTATCACCTCTTTTGATCTTATATTATGGCTTTAAGATAGATAATGGGGTGTCTTTAGGCGTGGGCACTATGGTGATTGGCAGTCTTTTATTTGCCATATTTATCACCATAATTGTATTAACTAAAAAGAAAAAAGAAAAAACATTGACGAAGTATTATCAAAATTCGATATTTAATGGTCCTGATTTTTATTATGATAATCATTTTTCTTTAGCGCTTTATTTAAATAACGGAAAATACGTAGTTATCACCTCAAATAATAATTGCGAATATGATATATGCGTCTTTGATGATATCGTGTATGAAAAAATTTTATTAAAATCAGTAATTGTTAATCGAGTTTCTTTAGCTAGTGATGATCAAACAGCAGTTTTAAAAGGAATTGAATTACTAAAAAAATAAATTAATATGTTAAATAATATTTTTAACATATCAATTTTAAAATAATTGTCTTTTTTTCAATTTATTATAACGACCTTTATTAAATTAATATATAATTAACAAAGTATGAACTGTTTGAGCATTTTCTCTTTAATTCGCCTTTCAAGCGAAAAAATAAATCAAAATGAACTTTTTAACCGCTATAAAATTTATAAGCAAAAAGAAGCTCTTTTTTCATCTATGAACAATCATCAACAAGATGATAAGTTATTCATCAATTTCATATTAAATGGCTTTGATGATGAAACCCAATATCAATATAATGTTGACTTTTTAGACAGTCGAGAAAATGAATTTTCAATTTTACTTTTAATAAAACAATTTAACGATGAAGAAGTAAAATCATCAATAACTAATGATAAAATGATTAATTATATATGTTATTGCTTAAAAAATGGAAAGACATTTTCAACAATCTATATTTTTATGTTCCTTTTACGTTTTTTATCATATAAAAAGAGTAATCAAGAGTTAATCGAAATCCTTAAATACTATTCACAATCGGTCTTTTTCTCAATGATGTCACTATCATTTTTAAAAGATGATCCCGAGTATCAAATCTTAAAACATAATTATTACTATAATAATATTACTAACGATATTGATAATAACTTTAATTTTTATTTAAATTATCCCGATGTTGAAACTCCTTCTATCTATTATAATTTATTAAAATTATCAAACCAAAGTGATTGCTCATCTAAAGCTAGCAAATACTTTAAACCCAAAGGAAAAAAGCATAATTTTGATAAAAATATTTTTCATAATCTTCTTGTAAGTCACTTGTGCAATTTGAATATATACGAAAATATTATGCAATTAATCACTGATTTTGATAATTATTTTTATAATCTTAGCGATATAAATGAAGAGACAAATTATTTTATAAAAGAATATCGCCATATATTTAAAAACCAATCTGATTTTGCAATCATTTCTTTTGTTTTAACCTTATTCACTCGTTGCCAAAACATTCACACATTTGAGTTTGCCTTAGGAATATGCAATATTTTTTCGTATAACAAAGAAAACAAAAATTTCTTTCACATCATCGAGAAATTTACACAATATGATAAATTATTACCATATTGTATTTCGATATTATCCGCGCATCCGCATTTTCAAACTATTGTCTATCGCATTATTAAGAAAAGTAATAGCGTCAATAAGGAATACTTATTAAATTATCTTGATTACAAAATAAAGAAAAATTATGAATTATTGAAAAAACTATCATTAAGCAATGAGCTGGCTTTTATTTTACCATCTAAAATCATGAAACGTATCGATATTATCTCTTTAATTAATAAGCCTGCGATTACTTCTTCAGATTGTCAATTCATTAAAAAATTAATTCTAGAATCCTTAACAAATAGTACTTATAAAGATATCTGTAAAGAAATTAATTTATATGAAATCTTAAAAATATTCTACGAAAAGTTAATTGATACAAAAATAACTGAAGCCCATTTTGAAAGTATGGTTATTTTAACCTTATTAGAAAATGGATATTTTGGCGAAGATTCTAAAAAGATCCAGGATTTAATGAGTGAAAAAGTTATATATGAAGATGAAATTTCTTTCATAGATGAATCTATCTCATCATCAAAATATTCTTCTTTGGAGATTTCTTCATTAATGAGTTATTATAAATATTGTCCACTTAATGAAGTGATAAAGCGTTTTAGAAAAAAACCTAATAAAAATATCGCTTTATTAATATGCATAAAATATTTTGGTGAAGAGCAAGATATAAACACTTGTTTAGCATATCTTGAAAATAAATTTATATTCAATGAAAAGTTTACCTATCTAGCAAATACTGATAATTTAGATAAAGATCAACTTGCAGAAGAATCAATGGAATTATCGATTATTTCAAGCATCCTTATAGAAAGCAAAGAGTATTATCCAAATATTTATTATTATGGCTTGCAATATGTAATTCCTTCTATTAGATTATCATTTTATGCTTCTTTAGATAAACTATGTGAGCAAGCCACTATTGATGATCCAAAATTAATTGCTTTAATAGAAGATAATTATTCTCACGAAAAAGAAAAAGCCATATTAAAACTAATGGAAAACATATTATTTCTTAATCAGAGCATTGTTAGTTAAAACATTTTGAATATTATCTAAAATAATATTATAATTGTTAGGAAAAGGAGAATTTATTAAAATGGTAAAAGTTGTTGACCACCCACTTATTAAAATCAAACTCGCTATAATGCGTGATGAAAAAACTAAATCAAAAGAATTTAGAGAATCACTCGATGAAATTGCTTCATTAATGTGTTTTGAGGTTTTCAAAGATTTAGGCACTCATCAAATTGAAGATACTTATCGCACCCCAACCGGAATTGAACTTCATAAAGAAAAATTAGATTATAAAATCATTCTTGCTCCAATTTTAAGAGCCGGTATTGGAATGGTTGACGGCGTAAGAAATATGATTCCAACTGCGAGAATTGGACATATTGGTATGTATCGTGATGAAGAGACTTTAATTCCTCATGAATACTATTTCAAGCTTCCTGTCGTCGAAAATCCTTTAGTCGTTATTTGTGACCCAATGTTAGCTACTGGTGGATCAGCAATTGCCGCGATTGATGCAGTCAAAAAAAGAGGATATAACAATATCCGTCTCATGTGTCTTGTTGGATGTCCTAAAGGCGTTGAAGCGGTAAGTAAAGCCCATCCTGATGTTAATATTTATATCGCCGCGATCGATGAGAAACTAAATGAAAATGGTTATATTATACCAGGACTTGGCGATGCAGGAGATAGAATTTTCGGTACAAAATAATATGAACTGATGCTATAAAATGCATCAGTTTTTTTATCGTTTTTAAAAATTATAAAATCATATTTATTTATTGAGTAAGGCATTTTAATCATGTAAAATAATAATCAATGTTAGGAGTTGATATTAATGTTAAAGATGCTATTAAACAAACTAAAAGAATCATTAATTTCGGTTTTACCAGTTGCCTTAATAGTTATCATTTTATTTTTCACTCCATTAGTTCAATTATCAATAACTGAATTAGTTGTATTCATAATTTCTGCATTTTTATTAATTTTAGGAATTAGTTTATTTAACTTAGGTGCCGATTTAGCAATGCATCCAATGGGTGAACAAGTTGGATCATCATTAATGAAGACTCGAAAGCTATTTCTAATTTTAATTGTTTGTTTTGTCATGGGCTTATTAATCACCATTGCCGAACCAGATTTGAGCGTTCTCGCTAGTCAAGTAAAAGAAGTTTTAAATGAGTCTACTTTAATTATTTCTATCGGCTTTGGAGTAGGATTATTTCTTATTTTAGCAATTTTAAAAATAATATTTAAAAAGAATCTCTCACTGATGATAATGTATTTTTATTTAATGATTTTTGCCTTAGTATCTCTTGTAGTTATCAATGGAAATGAGCGTTTTTTACCTTTATCATTTGATTCAGGTGGAGTGACTACCGGTCCAATTACCGTACCATTTATTATGGCTCTTGGGGTAGGAATCGCTAATAGTATCGGTGGTAAAAACGCTAATGAAAATAGTTTTGGTCTTGTAGGATTATGTTCTATTGGCCCGGTTATTGCGATTTTAATTCTAAGTATTACCATAAAAGGAAATATATCTTATTCTATTCCAACAGATTATTATATGGCAAATAATGCTTTAGAGATTTTTAAGCACTCTGCTAATAGTCTATTATCAGTAATCAAGGAAGTTGCTTTAGCGCTTGGATTAATTGTTATTTTCTTCTTTGTTATTCAAACAATATATATTAAATTGCCTAAGAAGAAAATATTACAAATTATCATCGGTATAATATATACTTTCCTCGGATTAGTAATATTTTTAACCGCAGTCAATGTTGGTTTTATGCCAATCGGGTTTAAGTTAGGCAAAGAATTATCACAAAACAAAATAGTCGCGATTATCTTTAGCTTTATCTTAGGATGTGTCGTAGTTTTAGCTGAACCTGCTATCCATGTCTTAACTAAACAGGTTGAAGAAGTAACTAATGGTGGTGTAAGTAAAAAATCAATGCTCATATCTTTAAGCGTTGGTGTTGGAGTTTCTATCTGTTTATCAATTATTCGTATCTTTTTCGATTTCTCTATTTTATATTATTTAATCCCCGGATATTGTATTTCTCTAGGTCTAGCTTTCTTTGTTCCTAGAATGTATACTGCTATCGCCTTTGATTCAGGCGGAGTTGCTTCAGGTCCATTAACCTCAAGTTTTATTTTGCCTTTTTCATTAGGATTATGTTCAATTGTTCAAGGCGAAGGAAAAATAATGTCTGATGCTTTTGGAATCGTATCTATGGTGGCAATGACTCCATTAATTACCATTCAATTGCTTGGTTTTAAAGCTGTTATGACCGCAAGATTAAAGAATAAGATTATGATGAAAAAGATTATTTCATCCGCGAATGACGAACAAATTATCGACTTTATGTAATGGAGGAAATTATGGAAAATAGCAAAAAAAATAACATCGTTCATAAAGCAAAAAAAATAATTAAATCGCGAAAGAAAACCGAAAAATCAATATCTACCAACTTAAAAGCGCCAAATAAATTAAAACTACTATTTACGATTATAAACCGTTCTAAAGCTGAATTTTATCTCGACTTTCTAGAAGGTTTTGAAATCAATATGCAAATGGTAATTTATGGTAAAGGAACCGCGCCAAATAAAATAGAGTATCTAAGTATCGAACATAGCAAAGCCGTTATTATCTCTGTGATAAGTCAAAATCGTCAAAAAGATATTATGCAAGGATTACAAAAAAAATTCGATACTGTAAAAAATGGTAAAGGTATTGCTTATACTATTCCAATTTCATCTATAATTGGAGTTTTGATATATCAATATTTATCCAATAATCAAGAAATAAGGAAGGGAGAATGATTATATGAATCCAGAATATGAAATGATATGTTGCATCGTAAATTCCGGCTTTTCAGAATTAGTAATGGAGCAATCAAGAGAATGTGGAGCAAGTGGTGGAACCATTATCTCTGCACGTGGAACGGCAAGAAAAGAAGCTGAAAAAGCTTTTAATATAGTTATTCATCCCGAAAAAGAAATCGTCTTAATTCTTGTTCCTAAAGCTATTAAAGAATCACTATTACACGCTTTATATAAAACTGTTGGTTTAAATACACCTGGACAAGGAATCGCCTTTTCATTACCTGTCGATGATGTCGTAGGCTTAACACCAATTGATTCAAAAAAAGAGCAAAATTAATTGCTCTTTTTTATTATTTATTACATAATGCTACTAAATCGATCTTAGCTTTGACTAGCTGATCTAATTTACTTCCATCGCGATAATCAGCTGTAACTGAAGCATCCACACGATTATCATCAACTAATGGTGCCGCCGATAAAGGATTACCAGATTTATATACAGCAATTGATAAACCATTTCTTTCTTTTATCAAGGTCATACATGGAATATCAGTTATTCCATCTCCTATATAAATCATATTTTCAAATTCAACTCGTTTTTGTGAGATTTTTTCATTGACTTTATCATCCTCACGAATATCTAAAACTCCCTTAGAAATTCTAAATAAGCATTGCGTTTTAGAAGTATAATTAATAATCATCTTAGGCCAAAATGCCACACCATTTTCATCATAAACATAATTGCACGCAAATATTTTGGTGAATTTATTAGCGATTTTAGTTCCTTTTATAATCTCACGATTGCCTGACGATATTATGTAATGCTCAATTTTTACACCTTTTTTTTCACCATATTCATTGATTCTATCGAACCAAGTAAGAACTCCTTCATAATAAGTAATGTATTTTCCTAATGAATTTAAATACTCTTCTGTAAGTTTAATGTTTTTCTTTTTACATTCATTCATCATCATAAATAGATATGAAAGAATCTTTTCACAGTGATTATTTTCACTAAATTCTGTAGTTTTAATCCAGAATTCCTCGTTTGTCATTCCTAAATCACTGATAAATTTAAAGTTTTGCATATCACTAGTGGCTAAAGTTTTATCAAAATCATAGATTAAAGCAATAATTGGTTTGTCCATTATAAAAGCTCCTTTCATATTACTATAATATAATAAATATCAAAAAAAGTAAAACTGCACTATATTTTTTATTAACGAGTCTTAATAATTTTATCTGATATTAATTTTATAATACCCTCAATAAGTAAAACAAAAACTACGATAATTATTAAAATTGATAACAAATAATCAAAACTATATGTAGTTTTATATAAATATATCACTTCACCTAACGAGTTACTTGTCTGACAAAGATATTCACCCATTATCATCACTTTAACCCCTAAGCCAAATGTTTGTAATAAGCACATTATAATATAAGGAAATATTAAAGGAATATAGACTTTAAAGAATTTAATAATCTTCGGTACTGATTCAGTCTTTAATTGATATATATAGTTTTTGTCGATATTATTTATCGACGAAATAAAACCTTCAATGCAAATAGGTAATGTCATTAAGATTGTTATTATGTATGGAGCTTTTTCACTTCCAACACCAATGAATAAATATATTGATAAAACTGCGAGAGGAGAAGCTTTTAAAACGACAATTAATGGTTTAAAAAAATATAATGAACTTGGAATTAAAATATAGATAAAACTAATGATAATGGAGATGATAAAGGTTATACCAATACTTATTAACACTCTCAAAATACTCATTCCAAAACAATTCAAAAAAGTATTGTTAATAACAATGTCACTTAAAGCATTCCATATTTTATTAAACTCTGGATAAATAAAACTATTATTATTAGAGATAACAATAATAAAATAAAGAAAAAATATAAACCCAATGCCACTTAAATATAATAATGTCTTAGTAATGGTAGTAGAACGCATTTTCAGGTAATTCACCTCCGAAGGCTGCTGATAATCCTAAATTACTCATTTTGGTGAAATAGTATTCGATTGCCTCTTTTTGTTTTTCATCAATACCATAATGACACATTGGTATTGCACTTGCTAATACATCTTGTCCCAAATTTTTAAATGATGCGCTTATTTCAAGAGCCTTAGTAGCCGTTTTAACTGGATCACTGACCGCATTTAAAACGGATTCTTTAATATGCTTTAAAATACCATCAACTTTATTGCCTAAAGATTTTTTTACAAATACACTTGCTTGAGGATATGATGATGAGTCTGCAATCTTTTTCCACTCCTCTTGTAAATCAATAGTATTAATCGTCTTTTTTCTTTGTAAAGCGGTCAAAGAAGGCTGCGCCGAAACAATTATTTCCGCTTGTTCACTTAAAAGTGATGAATTCGCAGTTGTAACATCATCAACATATTTTAAAGAGACATTCTCTAAATTATTTTCTGCAATTAACGCTCTTAAAACGATATCCGGAGTTGAATTTTTACTAAACAATGTAACTTCTTTATTTTCAATATCTTTTAAAGAAGATAGATCTTCTAGACTTGCTAAATATAAATTTCCCCAAACAATTGTCTCGTATAAAACATAATCATCATTAGCTGAATACATTTTAGCGCCTAAATTAGTTGGAGCAACAATTACATCATATGTTTTTGAAGTGAAGGCAGCGATAAGAGGATCTGAACCATTTTTAATATCGAAGGTTGAATATTCATCTTTATTATCGCTATAGAAATTGGCTAACGCTAAAGCTGGAGTTCCTTCAGGAACTATAATCGATATCTTATTATTTTGTGAACTATTTCCACTATTATTACATCCCATTATCATTAATATGGATAAAATCATTAATAAACTTTTTTTCATTTTAATAACCTCTTTTAATACTTTTTAAATTATTTTATCTTTTTTTATAAAAAAAGTATGTAACATTTGTTACAATACATATATGAAAGTTCTCGATTTTTTTAAAAATAACCCTAATCTAGAAAAAAAAGAATTTAGTAAGGGACAAATAATTTTTCGACTAAATCAGTCATGCAATAATGTCTCTTTAGTATTAAAAGGAACAGTTAAGATTGTTAATTATTCACTAGATGGCCAAGAAGAAGTCTTATCGTTGATCAATGAAAATAGTTTATTTGCTAATGCCTTAATATTTGCCGAAGATAATCGTTATTTGGGTGATGTTATCGCCATGGAAAACAGCACTCTCATTGTGATTGAAAAAGACATATTAATCTTACAATTACAAAACGACAGCGAATTTTTACAAGATTATATTAAGTTAATTAGTCAAAAAACTATCGAATTAAATCAAAAAAACAAACTTTTATTACATAAAAATATCGCTAAACGCGTTTTATATTATTTAGAGATGCATGATGGAAAATGCGATATGACTGTCTCTTCTTTAGCTATTGAATTAGGCATTATTAGACCTTGTCTATCTCGTGTAGTAAATTCACTTATTAAAGAAGGAATAATCGCCAAAAATAAAAATAATCGAATTTATTTAATAAGAAAATAATTTTTCCTCTATTTAAACATTGAAGGGAATCCTTCAGGAGGAAAAAATGAATAAAAGAAAAATTATAAAAACTGCATCGATATCTCTATTGATGGCCACCATGCTAGGTGCTTCTTATCTTTTATATCAAAATGATAAGCAAAATTTCATTCAAGATAACGATTCATCTGAACTTATCCATGATATTAAATCAAATGGAATTAAGGTGAAAAACCTTTCAACATCAAATCTAGCTAATGGAGTAATTAGAAAAGTAATGTCATATGAAATTACTCCAGAAACCGCGAACAATAAAAATGTGGAACTAAGCATTGTTTATAAAGAAACTGATGAAGACGCTAGCGATGTAATAAGTGGAAAAGTTAATCCAATATCTCAGACATTAACTTTTTATTGCTATCATGATTTTGATACTCGAATTGCTGCTAAAATCACTTCATGTGACAATCCTGAAATTACTGCCATGATTATGTTTGATTACGAGCAAAAAATAAAAGGATGTGAAGAAGGAGAAAATTCTTTCGCAGTAAGTGATGATTTAGATTTAACTGTCTCAAAAGAATTTAATTTGCCAACTATTGTTAACATGGCTTATTATAAGTACACTGTCGAAAAAAATTATACATTCACTCTTAATAAAGATGATTGTGTTTTCTCTTATAATTTTACCACTAAATACCCTGATGTCGAATTACATTGCTTTAATGGATTTTTCAATATGCTAATCGAAAAAATATCATATCAAAAAGATACGCCTAGTACCGAAGAAATCTATAATAGTGTCGATGAGCAATATCGCTCTGAATGGGTATCATATTTATTAAATAATCCTTTCAATCAAACTACTCCTTTGACATTTGAATACTCTTTTACTTGCAATGAAACAGGAATAGATTATACTGGAAGCACTACAATGATTTTTTATTCTGGCGATGAAATAATTAAATATGTCGAACATGTATCTGGCATTCAACTTGAATATACCAGCATAATTTTTTAAATATGGATTTTATAAAAAATAATAAAAAACTTATCATAATTTCTATAGCTAGTCTTGTTGCTTTAATCACTATTGGTAGTATCTATTATCTTTCTCATGGATTCAAAAATTGGCCTATCAAAGAAGAAAATTCTTCTTCAATTGAATCATCAACCCAATCCAATGGTATTGAATTACATCTATTATCAACAACTAATAATGATGATGGTTCTATCATAAAGACATTTTCATTTTCAATCACTCCAAGTAACGCGACTGATCAAACAGTCAGTGTCTCTGCGAAATATAAAGATGGTACATCATGTCAAAATTGTTTAACTGTCGAAGCCAACAATTATTCAAAAAGAATAACTCTGCATTGCTTAAAAGCTTTTTCAAAGCAAATAATAATTGAAGTAGTCTCTAATTCAAACCCTAACATTAACGCTACCGTAACTGTCGATTATGTAAAAAAAATATCGTCAATACAAAGTCCATTTAATGATAAATATGTCTGCATTGGAAATGGATGGTCTGGTTCTGAGAATATTCAGATAAACGATTTTTCTTTTTCATCGATGATTAATCCCATTTATTCATCATATACAAAAAATTCTGATTACACTTTTTCAGTTAAAGATGTCGATGTAAGTTTCGAAGATGTCGGTGGTGAATTATTAGAATACAAAGAATATAATTTACAAGAAATTTTTACCGATTATCATAATGGCTATGCAGGCTATGGGGTGAAAACTTTATTCTCTGATTTACTTGAAGAAAGAATAAAAACAGCTGGAGAAATTCCTAGCGCAGATGATATTTGGAATATTCCCGAAGCTGCCATCAGTGGTAACATTCAAGAAGTTAGAAATTGTCTTTATGATATATCAACATTAGATCCGAGCTCATTTTACTTAACATTTCTTTTTTCTGCGACATATTATTGCAATGAAAACACTTCTATCAGTTTCACTTATAAATCTGAATCACTTAACGTCTCTTTTAAAAATGATTATACTGATAAATTTGTTCCAGTAAAAAATCTTCTATTAGAGAATTATAATATTGAATTTTAATTATTGCCCTTAAAAGTTTTACAATAACTTTTAGGGGTTTTATTTTAAAATAACAAAGACCTTAATTATTTCTTTAGCCCAAGATAAATAATTAGGGACAATATCATCTAAATAGGCACTAACCAGTTCAATTTCATCCCGGTTAAGAGAGCCAACTTTTTGAAAAACACTACCTAAAGCTTTACTATCACCAATACAAATCATCGCTTGAACAGTATCTCCAAGCGCAAAATATTTACCAATAGCCAATGCTCCGATAGAAAAATCACCAATAGCAATTGCACCAATTGAGATAATACCAAAACTGATTGCTCCTGTTGAAAATATTCCAAAAGAAAAACACCCAGCAGAGAATAAGCCTAAAGAGACTAATCCAAAAGCTAAAATTCCTAACGATATTAATCCTATAGAAAAAAGTCCAAGCGATAACAATCCTAATGAAAATATTCCTCTTGCTTTTAATCCAATGGCTATCACTCCTTGGGCATCTATTCCAATAGCAATAAAGCCTCTTGCTCGTTTGCCGATATGATATAAAGGTAATTTACCAATCATTTTACTACTTTTTCTTTCATGCAAACTTAATTTAAAGATAGGTCTTCTTCTATCAAAATTATCTTCTTCAATTTCATCCTTTAAAAGATAATCTAATGAACAATTAAATAATTCGCTCATTTTAATCAATTTATCAGTCTCTGGATAAACTAGATCGCATTCCCATTTACTAATAGATTGTCTAGTAACTTCTAATAAATCTGCGAGTTGTTCTTGTGTATAATTATTTTCTTTTCTCAGTTTTGTAATTTTATTTCCAAGTGTCATAATTTATCTCCAATACTTTAATTATTATCTCTATAAGTGCTTTATTTAGCAATGTAATAATAAGTTCTAAATGTATAATTTAAGTTGCATTTATTAATAGCATAACCCATGTATATTTTATTTTTCTTTATATAAGAAACATTCTTTATCGTGAGAATAAATAATACCTATTGATTGTAAAAAAGAATATATGATTTTACTTCCTACAAAGCTCATTCCTCTTTTTATTAAATCTTTTGAAATAGAATCAGATATCGCATTTGAGGTCTTATTTATTTCATATATAATTTGACCTTTGGTAAATAATTTTAAATAATTATAAAAATTTCCATATTCCTCTTTTATCTTTTTAAAAACCACCGCATTTTGAATACTAGCTTCAATTTTTAATTTGTTTCTAATAATCGCTTGATCCATCATCAATTGCGCTTTTTTCTTTTCATCATATAAACAGACTTTATCAAGTTCAAAATTATCATAAGCTCTTTTAAATCCATCACGCTTATTTAAAATACATTCCCAAGATAATCCTGCTTGAAAAGATTCTAAAATCAACATCTCAAAAAGATGATGATCATCAAAATTTACAACTCCCCATTCATTATCATGATAATCAACATAGACTTTGTTATTTAAATTACACCACTTACATCTAATCATATATCTATTCCCTCATAACGATATTATTTATAATATACCATGTAAATTGCTATTTATCAAAAATAACTAATATGAACTACATATAGACTTATCACATATCATGAAATATAATAAAAATAAATGAAGGAGATTTTTTATGGGAGCTTTGGGCAAATTTTTAATAAAAGTTATCTGTGAAAATGGCGAATGGGGGGGTTCTTTAGCTATGTCGAAGATGGCTATATAATTCTCACTAAAAATGCCGGTGGTGCAAAACGTTTTTTAACAAAAAATAGTGCGCATAATTTTTTTAACTCCATCGACTGGGATTTACCAACATTTGGAGAAGACTACTCTTACGTATCTAAAGTAGATTTAATGATTGCTAAGTAAATAATTAAATTACATTATATAGTATCATTGATTGAATCATTTTCTTTTGCATAATAATTATCTTGTAAAAAATACAAGTATTTTTTTGTATGTTAAAATACCATCATTATAAATAATTAATTGATGTTATTCATCTAAAAAAGAAATCAATTTTAAAAAATAGGAAAAATACCTAAATATATAAGTATACCTATAACCACAAGATGCAATGGATAATATAGATAAAACATCCATTTCAATAATTTATTTATTTTTGCATTTTTACCACGTTGTCCATTATATGATAATAACAAAGGTATACAAAGACAGACTGCAAGTTGTAAAACGCCATATATCTTATCTAAAGCAAAAAAATAAACCATACCATATACAAAAACCCAAAACATCATCCATAGCATCTGTTTAACCAAATTGCCCCTGTTTGACCAAAATGACAAAATCACCATCGGCGCTATACAACTCCAATCTGCTGGAAACGATACCGCAAGAATCAAAAATGTTAGAATGATTTTAATCGGTGTTTTTAACATCGAATCATGTACTTTAATAAGAACTAATCCCCAAGCAAAGCCCCAAAGGACTCCAGTTTGATTAAATATTGATCCGTAAGCGAATGGAAGAAATGACAAAGCATCTATATAATTAAAAGAACAAAACACATATGGAAAATGAGAAATAATAGCAAATAGAAACATTCTTCCAATATATTTTTTTAAATTTTTCGTATAATAATATCCCTCTGCGATAAAATAGCACATGATAGGGCAAGTCAATCGTCCAATTATATGCATTATTAAAGCAACTGGATTATTGGAAAATCCTGGCCAAATTGCCCAAGCTAAATGATCTATTGTCATTGCCACGATTGCAATAAATTTTAGAACATTTGAATTTAACACTTTATATCTATTATCGTTTTTTAGTGCTTCTTCCATATTGAAATCATACCTTACTTCTTATTAAATCATCAAATATATCTATCTAAACTAGAGTTATAAAAATACTCACTGATAATAGTTATAATAGACAATACTATATTTTTTAATCACTTATCTTTTTTAAATAAATATCTTCACCTGAAAATTTTATTTCATACAAATTTTTACTATCAAATCTATCATAATACTTATAATAAATTCTAAAACTATGAAGATGCAATGATGGATGCTCCTCATTTGATGGTGTTACTTTCATTTTTCCTTTGCGAAGGTCAAAATCAAATAATTTGTATTTATCTTCCGCGGTAAATGTTCTAGCCGATATTTTCTTTAGATTGTCTTTTACATTTTGTAACTTCTTATTTAAATATTTAATACCCGATTTTATATCTTTATTTCTCTTAATTGCAGCTTCTTTTTCTTTTAATGATTCATATCCATCGATAATGGAATTATTTGTATCAATGTCCATATTAAGCGATCTAACACATTGATTATATTGATTAACAAAGTCCCGCATTAATCGATTTAAACTATCAACAAAAGGACTCCATTTTACACTATTTGAAATTGAATCATGTCGTGGTGTTACAGTAGTTTTATTTTTATTAGCAGCTAGTTGCTTTTTAGCTTCAGCCTTTTCAAGCTTTTTAGCTTTTCTTTCAATTTTTTCTGCATCAGTTTCTGTCTCATATACAAGTTCTTTAGAACAAATATTCGCAAAGAATTTTTTATAGTTTTTTAACATTACTACTAATGAAGGAATAAAGAATGCTAAAGAAATAAAATTAATGATAGATACAATAACTATATGCGCGGTAACACTCATCTTAACATTGATAAACCATAGAATAAATATTAATCCAGCAATATCTAGAGTAAGTGGTAAAGAGAATCTAAAGAAATAATTATCTCCTTGAAACGAATCACCGATTTTATATATTGCATATGTAAGAAATAAAGCTGCAGCAATGTGCAATAACAAACCACCTTGATAAGAGGAATTAATATAGGCGTAAATTACAAATCCTATCGAAGATATAAAGTTTATGGTATCTAGAATAATATATATAACTATATGCTTTCTAGAAACAATTCCAATTATCCAAGAAAAATATAATCCTATTCCTAACATGGCTAATGAATAAATCCCATATGGTGTATTGAATGATTTAAATCCTGTAAATGAAATAATTAAAACCGGAATCAATAATAAAATAGTATTTGCTATGGCAAATTCTCTCAGTGTTTTTGTTTTATTTTCCCTAACTACTTGTGGCATTTTTTCCCTCCAATATTTAATTTATAATTTAATTATAAACACTTTATCATCAATTTACACTAGTTTGTTAAAAAAGCTATGCCTAATATTTTAAAATAATATTTTATTTTTTTCGGTATACTCTATAGACTTTTACGTTAATACACAAAAAAACAACACAAAATGTGTTGTATAAATTTTTATTAAAATTTTATAGTTGATAATTAGCTAAAATGCTAATAATGCTTTTATTGCAGTTAAACTTGAGGCAAGAATTCTAGCAGTATTTGCAATGTTTATAATCATTAATGTACATGCGATTGCTCCTAAAACAATTGCTAAAATACCACAAATTAAACCACCAAGACTAGTTTCTTGATAAGCTTTTTTATCTTTAAAGTATAATACAACTGAGCAAATACCTAAGATAAAACCTGGGATAGATAAAAATGCAAGAATAAGATAAGATATCCCGGCAAAGCAAAGACCAATTATTCCGCAGACAAGCGATTGATTTTTATGTGATTGTGACATGTTATTCTAGTACTATATATTCACCCATATATATAATACATTTTCCTTTCTATAAATTGAA
>CABUOQ010000032.1 GCA_902493275.1 uncultured Bacillota bacterium
AGAAAGGAAAAGTTATAAGGTTATTCATATCTTTGAGTAATTTTATAATACAAGGATATATGGAAGATATAATTATTATTGGAGGTGGTCCAGTTGGAATTTATGCATCTATTTTGGCATCACTTCATTCGCTTAAAGGTTTTTTAATTGAAAGTTTAGATACATTAGGAGGACAACTAACATCTTTATACCCAGAGAAAAAAATTATTGATTTACCAGGGTTTACAAGCATATCTGCAAAAGAATATATAAATGCTTTAATTAAACAACGCGAGAGCCTTACAAATAAGTTCCCCTTACATTTAAACGAAAAATTCGAGTCGTTTACAAAGATTGATAATGGCTATAGTTTAAAGACAAACAAAGGAATATATGAAACCAAAACAATTCTAATTGCTACTGGAATGGGAGTATTTACACCTCGTCAAACTGGAATAAAAAATGAAAATCAATTCGATAATATTATTTATTCTCTTAAATCATTAGATAGTTATAAAAATAAAACTATCGCCGTTCTTGGCGGTGGTGACTCCGCCTTAGACTGGGCGATAATGCTCGCAGATATTGCTAAAAAGGTTTATATTATCCATCGTCGTGATGAATTTAGAGGTCAATCATCTTCAGTTCAAGTTATGATTGATAAAGGTGTAGAAGTACTAAAACCATATCTTTTGCAAGAATTTATTGGTGATAGCAGTGTTAAAAGTATAGTCCTCAAGCATGCTGTTTCTAACGAAATTAAAACTATTGATGTCGACATGGTATTCGTCAACTATGGTATTATCACTTCACCAATTAATATCGACCTCGAATTAACAAATTCATCCATCAAAGTCGATTCAACATATATGACTTCGAAAGAAAATATATTTGCCATTGGTAACGCCATTAATTATCCTGGTAAAGTAAAAAATATAACAGCCGGTTTAGGGGAGGCAGTAATTGCAATTACTAAAATAGATCAAATAATTAACCCTAATAAAAACATACCAATCCACTTTTAAAAAAATGACCACTGAATGGTCATTTTTAATTAATAAATTTCATCTTGTTCTTTTTTGATTTGATAATATTTTGCTATATACTCTTTCATCAAACTATCATCAAATGGAAACTCTCTTTTTGTCATCAATTTTCTAATTCTTTCAAACTCATGATTGATAACTTTATCAAGTTCTTCCGAATATTGATATTTTTCTTTATGGAATAAATACTCTTTACGGTCCAATTCCATAATAGTAGAATCTGGGAATAATTTTAAATCTAAATCATAGTCGATATATTCAACAATGTTTTGATCTTCAAGTGATGGGGATGCGATATTGCAATAATAACATACGACATCTCCATGTCCTCTAATCATCGCAATTACATTAAACCAATTATGTAAAAAGAAAATTGAAACAGCTGGCTCTTTTGTATACCAAATTCTTCCATCATTTTCAACCACTCGCGAGGCACATGACCCAGTTACAATAAAATCATCTTGTACATCGATTATCATCATATTATCCCATGTACGATGAAGTGAACCATCATGCTTATATGATTGAATTCTTATCCACTTACCAATACTGCTTTTATCCATAAATTATTTTTTTAATCCTAAGATAAATTGAACCATCTTTTCAACATCATCTTTATATTGTTTTAAAGCCTCACGTTTTAATTGATCCACTAATGGGACACGCATGACTTCATCACTATATGATAAACCAACTGAAACTTTATCTGAATCTATAGAAATAAACATATCTATTAAATTAGTGTTTGTCTCAAAGTTTTCTAAAACATTTTTAACATCTTGTTTTAAAATTGAATTAATATCAAAAGAAGAATAAACAAGATACTTATCTGATAAAACACCTTCAATCTTTTCTAACCCCTCAAGATCTGTTGGCCCATTTGCACCTTTACCCTTTAAATAAATTAAAGCTCTGCCTTCATTTATAACTTTCATGTCATAAACAAACAACTTTCCTAAAAAGACGATATACTCTTGAGTTCTTTCTTCTACTTGTTCTTTAGTTTTTACAAGGTAATCACCACCGACAAATTCAACATCGTCTAACTTACCTTGTATCATATCTCTGCCACTAGTATGATAAATATCTTTAATGATATGTAACGTATCAAATAAATGTTCGTCTAACTTATGTAAAGAATTAAATTTAATATCATTAAAATGCTCGTTATTAAGGACGAAGCTATCAACTTCTATAAAATATCTTGCGATAGTATCTTGAACAGCTTGATTTAATTTATCTTTATTTGTTTTTGTTTTCTTAAATACAATTACAAAGCCAATTACAATAAGAACGATAGTAATAATTAAAATTGATGGATGAATACTTGATAAAGTCACACCTATAATCATCACTATCAAAATTGGAATCATTAATAATAAATTACTATTTCTAATTTTTTTGTATTGCTTATTAAAATCTGTAGTTCCTTTTTCAATATCCGAATAAATTTCTTCGTCATTTAAAAATGTGATTGGTTCATTAAAGCCTTCTTCATCATTTTTATCAATGTCAACCTTAGTTTCTTTAATAGAATCTGTGTTTTCTAATTCTGTTTTTTCTACAACTTGTACTTTTTGTTCTTCTTTTTCAGTTTCTAATTCTTTTTTTGCTACTTCAGTTTCTAACTCTTTTTGTTCAACTTCTGTTAGTTCTTTTTTGTTTTCTTCCATAGTTATTCCTCAATTCTATTGTTAATTATAACTTTTAATTACTCTAAAATAAACATATTTATCAAAAGCATTAATTTAATTTTTACTTTAATATCTAAAAGTGGAAGAATTTATCATATTTTATTTACAATAATTAATTAAAATAAAAAACATTAATATTTTTCAAATAACGTAAATATAATTTATTGAAGTTCTTAGGAGATATAAATATGGAAAGAATTCAACCACCACCTAATTATTATGGAGCCCCCTATCCTCAACCACAAGATGGGGGAATGGTAAACAACCCTTATACCCCTCAAATGGGATATCCAACAAATCAAAAACAAATGCCAACCTATCCTTCACCAGAAGGTAATACAGCAATGATGAGACAAGATCCAAACATCGAAGAATTCTATGAATCATTTAACAAATTAATTTCGACAAATCTTGGTCGATCAGTAAATGTGCATTGTTCTTTCACTGATTCAACCAAGTGGCATGATAAAGAATTCATTGGTGTATTAGCATCTGCCGGTGATAATTATATTATTGTGTATGACGCTAATAACAACCGCCATTATCTCATTGTCGCTGTATACGTTGATTATATTGAGTTTTTTGATAAAATTACTATGGATGGTGTTACAACTAAATAGATGTGGAAATTCCACATCTATTTTTTTATCCAATTTATTGGTTCTAGATTATGACTAATCAAAAATTCGTTACATTTGATAAAATGATTATTTCCAAAAAAGCCATTATATGCGCTTAAAGGTGAAGGATGTGCCGAAGTTAATATTAAATGATTTTTATTATGAATATACTTTGTCAAGCTTTTAGCAAAATTACCCCATAATAGAAACACTTTAGGAGAATTATCATTATCTAATAAAGTTATAACATTTTCTAATAATTTGTCATATCCATAGTCTTTATGAGAAGATGGTTGATTTTTTCTTACAGTTAAAATTGCATTTAACAATAAAACTCCTTGCTGAGCTAGATAAGTTAAATCTCCACTTTGATTAAGTTTAACATGATATTCATTTTCTATTTCTTTATATATATTAATTAATGATGGAGGTAGAGGAACCCCTTCAGGAACTGAAAAACTCAACCCCATCGCCTGATAAGGATTATGGTATGGATCTTGTCCAATAAGAACAACTTTTACTCTATTAAAAGGTGTAAGTTTAAAGGCATTCAAAATCAAATTATAAGGTGGGTATACAATATATTGTTGATATTCACTCATAACTTTTTCGTGTAGTTGCTTATAATAAGGTTTATTTCTTTCTTCATCAAAGAACTGTTTCCATGTATATTCCATATTACTTATTTTTAACACTTATCGGTTTCACCGGTTTTATATCTTTTTTTATTTGCTTTTTATGTTTTATTCTTCTGATTTTACCATCAAATTCTTTTTTTTCATCAGTAACCACTGGCTCATTAATACTATTATCTTTTAATTTTATCGTTTGCTCTTTTGAAGTTGTAACAATATAATCGATTATTTTACTGCGATCACGATTTTCTTCACTAGGATCAATTAATTTTATATTTACAACTTTTACTTTTTTAGGTGATTCTTTTATAACGACTGTTTTTTCAGTCTCAATATTTTCATCTGAATTTATGATTTGATCTTCAACTATATCTAAATTATTTTGTTCATTTTCTTCTTGCTTAGTCTCAGTTATCTCAGTCTGTTTTTGTTCTATTTCTTTTTGTTTTACTTCATCTTGAATTTGCTTATTTTCTTCTTGTTTAACTTCTTCAGTTACAATTTCTAATTTTGTTGTCTCATTATCAATATTTTTTTCTTTTTCTACGTTTTCAGTTTCATAAAGCACTCTTTCATCAGCAACTTCTTCAAAATCTTTAATCTCTGGGGCGTCATTATCTACGAAACGTTCTATATTACCATCTTCATCAATAACCTCGATATTATATTTTTTTATTTTGTCATCTAAATTCAAAACAAGCATAGTATCCGATTGATATCTATCAAATGTTTCTTCAACTAAATTATCATTATTATTGTAGAAGTCTTCTTCATCCTCAATTGTTTCAACAACTGGTTCTTCTTCCAAAACAATATCCACATCTTCGTCACCAACAAAATGTGTCTCACGATTAATTAAAGGCTCTTGTATTTCGTTATTTTCTTCTTCAATAACTCCTAAATCCGTAACACCTGTTGATATGTCATCAATATAATTTTGTTGCGTAACATTATCGATACTATTTATCTTCTTTTCTTCGGTTTCCTTTTCTAAAACTATTGTTTTGACATCTGATTCGACATTCTCAATCAAATTTTCATCATTATCATATAAATCTCGGTTCTTTTTTGATACTTGATTCTCTTTTTGAGTCTTTTTCCAAGCTTTATATTCTAAGCTTTCCATTTTATCCACATATTTTCTTCTAACTTTTCTTGCTCTAACTTTAGCGCGATGTCTTCTAAAAGGTTTAGCAAAAATAGAAAAGAAGCCATACCATAGTAATAAAACAATTACCGTTCCTATTCCTATTTCCACCCATTCAAACCAAACAACACCAATTTTTCTAACAACTTTACTATTAAAGTCAATATATGATGCCGTCACCTTTTCACACCATTCACCAAATCCACCTAAATAAGGAAGGAAAGTAGATGAAAAAATATTAAAATAGCCATCGTTATATGGGTCATAACTTTTACAAAATTTAATATCGTATCTAACAACTATGCAAATAAATATTAAGAATAACGGAATAAGTAATGATAATAAGCGTCTTCCTGGAAATCTTTTTTCATATAATTTCCAATCAAAACGAGCTTTCTCTTCATCAGATAAAACGAAAACTCGCTTTCTTTCTTGAGCCATTTTCTTTTTTTTAGATTTTTTCAAAAAATAAGTAATTATCCCAAAAATAATTAAATAAACTATGGTAAATACGATATTAAAAATGATGATAATAATTATATTTTTTGCGAGATTAGGTAAATTATTGAAAAAATCAAAATTTATCCAACCTTTCACTAAATTCAAAATCGATCTTAAAAATTCACTTATATCTTTAAAAAAAGGTGCTGAAACAATAAGTTTGTTCCAAACATCCTTTACGTAATAAATTATTCCAAAACATATTTCTGCAATATAGATAAATATTAAACCAAGCGCTCTTTTCATATTATTCCCTTTTTAAAATTATACTTTAATTTACTTAATATTTCAATACAGAAACATTTGATAAAAAACTTTGTGACAATCTTTAACTAAGATAAAAGATGTTACAAACTAAAAAAATAATTAATAGAATTTAAAATTATCGATTATTCTTTATATGGATATCTATTTCACGTTTTATATCACGTTTTTTCTCAGTTTCTCTTTTATCGTATAGTTTTTTGCCTTTAGCTAATGCAATCTCAACTTTAGCTTTTCCTCTTAGCAAATATACTTTTGTCGCTATTAAGGTGTAACCCTTTTCTTGAACTTTAGCCGCCAATTTTAATATTTCTTTTTTATGCAATAACAATTTTCTTGTTCTTAATGGTTCATGATTAAAAATATTTCCTTTTTCATATTGAGAAATATTCATACCTAAAATAAAAGCTTCATTATTTTTTATAATTACATATGAATCATTTAACGAAGCACCATTTATTCTTAATGATTTTATCTCCGTACCACATAATTCAATACCACATTCTATAAAATTAGAAAGAAAATATTCATAATGAGCTTTTCTATTTGTAGCGATAACTTTAATTTGCTCTTCCATATTTTCTTCCTTTCTTTTGTTTTAAATTATGATTATTATACTTCATTTTGCTAATTAATGAAAATGTTATTTGAGGATGTTCAATATCAACGTTGGTTAAAATAACTCTAACTTTATCACCTAAAGAGAACTTTCTTCCTTTTCTTTTTCCATACGCACAGAATATCTCTTCATCAAAAATATAATAATCACCTGGAATACTATCAAATGGAATAAAACCTTGGATTCCATTTTCTATTTCCACAAAAATTCCTTGTTGAATCATAGAGACAATTGTCGACTCATATTCATCGCCAAGATGATTCAACATATATTTAGCGCTTAATAAGTCATCAACACTTCTTTCTATTTGTAAGGATCTTCTTTCTCTTTCAGAACACAGCTGTGCTTTTTGTGATAAAGATACAACAAATTCATCATTAGTAGAAATATTCTTCTCAATTATATAACGATCAATTAATCTATGAACCAATAAATCTGGGTATCTTCTTATCGGTGAAGTAAAATGAGTATATGATGAACTGGCTAATCCGAAGTGTTTTTTATTTTGAATTGAATACTTTGCTTTAGCTAAACATCTCAATAATAAAGAGGATAATATTTCTTTATCACTCTGATTATTAATAGTTTTTAAATAATTACTAATTTGTAATGGTGTACATGTTAATGGATCTAAATCAAAATGGTACCCTTTAAATTCAGATACAAGTTTAAATTGTTGAAGTCGTTTAGAGCGAGGATTTTCATGAATTCGATATATCATCGGTAATTTCATTTTTTCTATAGTAGATGAGACTATCTCATTGGCCTTAATCATTAAATCCTCTATTAATTCTTCACCAACATCTTGATGTCTTTTATTCACATCATAAGGATTACCATCTTCTCCTATTTTAAAAGACAACTCTGTTGAAACTAAGTTTAAAGCCCCTTGCTTATTTCTTATATTTCTAATAATATCCGCGACATCTTTAAGATTAATTAACATTTCTTCTAATTGAGAAAATTTCGTCTTAGTATATCTTTCTTTATTTAAAAAATTATTTACATAATTATAAGTTAAACGATGCTTAGACCTTATAATTCCCTTACATATATGGGTAGTTAAAATCTCTCCTTGTTTAGAAATAGAAAATAAACATGATGTAACTAATCTATCTTGCATTGGATTCAATGAGCAAATACCATTAGACAATTCAAATGGTAACATTGGGACAACTCGATCTTGAACATATAAAGATGTTGCTCTAGTCAAAGCCTCCTTATCTAAAGCCGTATTTTCTTTAACATAGTGTGCCACATCTGCGATATGAACACCGACATAATAAATATCATCGACAAGCGCTACTTCAACCGCATCATCAAAATCTTTAGCATCATCTCCATCTATTGTAACAATAAGATGATCGGTAAAATCCTCTCTTCCAATTTTTTCATCATTATTAATTTTACTAGGTAATTCTTTAATTTCTTGTTTAACTTCATTACTAAATTCAATTGGAGAGCCATTAGTTAATATTATTCGCGTAACATCCATACCAATATCAAATTTATTTCCAATAATTTCAATTGGTTCTACAATACAAGTTTTCACTGATATTTTTTTTATTTTAGCTTTTATTATTTGATTTTTATTAACCTTTAAATTCTCATCTTTGATTAAGAATAAAAAAGAAGGATCAGCTATTTTTTCTATTTTTAAAATCTTAATGCCACCGCTGATAACAACTTCGCCAGTTAAAATATTGCGTGCACGTTTAGTTATTTTTATGACCTCAAATTCATCTCGAACATCATATCTATTAGATATCTTTTTTAATAATACCTTATCATCTTTAAATGCATTTTTTAAATTATTATTAGAAATATATACGTCTTCATCTTCACTAATATTTGCAAAAGAAAACTTTTCTTTGATTGAAGTAATAGTTGCTGGCACAAGATTGAGTTCTTTACTTAAATAATATTTATCTTTTATTTTATCAATTAGACCATCTTGCTCTAAAATAAGTAGTTCCTTTTTCATATCTAAATCAAAAAAGTAGCTGCTTAATTCACTATAATTTGGATGGTTATTTTTTATATAATCTAATATTTGTTTATTCATCTATAATCCTTTCTAAGGCAAAGAAAAAGGTCATATATACGACCTTTTAATAATACTTAACAATTAAAGCTACAAAGAAGAAAGCTATTCCAACTGCCAGAGTCATTCTTGAAACAATTACCTCTGAGCCTCTTTCTTTTGTTCGAGCAAAGATGTTCATCTTACTTGATCCCGTGATAGCACCTGAAGCACCATCTGACTTTCCTCCTTGTAAGAGAGTTAATATTATTAAAATTACTGATATAATTACTAAGACAATTTCCATATTTACCTCCGATAATTTCGTAGTCTATATTATCATACACTATTCTATCCAAAAATAAAATTTATTTTTGTTCAATTCTTTCATTTATTAATTTTTTTTCGCTTTCTAATGTAACTTCCATCATTTGTTCATACAAACAATCGACTCTTAACCATTTTGAAATATATACAGCCAAAAAGATAGATACTGCTGAAATAGGAATGATAATAAGCGCATGTAAATAATCACCCGTAGAAGCGCCTATTGCAGAGAAAATCAATACGATTGAAGTAATCGGTGTTTTAGTTATTATTCCGAACAACATACACATTGAAACTAAGATTATTACATCAAAATATTGAATATCAAATCCAAATAGCTTATTGCAAACCAAACAAGCGATTTGTCCTGTTAAAGCTCCTAGCGCCATCATTGGTACAACTAATCCACCAGTGACTTTGCCGCTTCCAGAAAAAGTTGTAACTACAAATCGCAACGCTAATATCCCTAACACTAATAAAATTGAATCTTTACTAACAATTCCACTAATTAATTTTGATCCAGATCCCATATATTCTAATAAGATATAATTTAAAATAAAAACGACTGCAAATAAAATAAACCCACGGTATTTAACTAACAATTTATCTTTATATTTTGAAAATATTCTTTTTAAAAAGATAATCAATTTAACAAAACTAATTCCAATAGCAACATTGAAAATAATTAAAATAGCGAAAATGTAATAGTCTTTAAACATTGGATATACTGCTTGTGCTACAGAAAGTAAATGATGATGATTAATTAAACTAGTTGTAAATACAGCTGAAATAATCATTAGTAGCGCTCTAAAAATTAATTGAAAGTTAAACTTATGTAATGATTCTTCAAAAATATAACATAGACCTGCTAAAGGGCTTAAAAAAGCGCAACCAAATCCTGTACCACAAGCCATTGCAATCGTATCATCATTATCAAAATTAGTTATATCATTACTCATTTTTGCTAGTTTACCACCAATAACAACTGAAGGTCCTTCACTACCTAATGGGAATCCAATAAATGTTGAAATATATGAATTAACAATCATTAAAACACTTTCTTTTTTCCAATCTATTTTCTTTTTATGTCTTATTCCTAATTCCATATTAGGAATACCTGATCCATCAACACCAGGAGCCAAACGAATAATCATATCGTTTCCGAATGCTAAAATAATCACAATAAATACCATTAAAACAACAATTAATGGAGTTCTAGCTTCATACATAAAAGAAGATTGCTTTGAAATAAATTGAATTCCTAGTTGATATAGTCCCACTATTGCGCCGATTAAACAACCTAAAATGATTGATTGTAAACAAAGTAATAAATATTTTTTTAATTTTTGACCTTTATTATCCATAACGAGTTTATATTACTATTTTTATCTAAGTTTGTCCAATAAAAAACAGCCAATTTACGCGATAAATAATTATTGCTATTACAAATAAAATCTATTCAAATAATTCTATATTTTAGATAGGGGTTTTATCAATTTTACTATTTATCTAATTTATGTGGAACTTCATGACATAATCGACATCGAGGTTCATATTTTTCTTTGGCACCAACTATTACTATTTCATCTTCATAAAAAGCTGGTTTCCCATCAACAATTCGCTGTGTTCTAGTCGCATTTTCCCCACATTTAACACATATAGCTGTTAATTTAGTAACATATTCTGCACGTGCTAATAATTCTGGCATTATTGAAAATGGTTCTCCTCTAAAATCTAAATCAAGGCCACCTACAATTACTCTTATACCTCTATCGGCCAAATCTTCGCAAACCTTAACGATACCTTCATCTAGAAACTGCACTTCATCAATGACTACCGCATATGTATCATCACTTATGTATTGATTAATTTGTGATGATGATGAAATAACAAAAGATTTTTTCTTATTTTGATTATGAGAAACAATCTCATCATTTGAATAACGATTATCAATTATTGGTTTAAAACAAACAACTTTTTTCTTAGCGTATTCAATTCGTCTAATTCTTCTAATAATTTCCTCAGATTTTCCTGCAAACATTGGCCCACAAATAACTTCAATAGATCCACTCTTTTTAATATCCATATAAAAACCTCAAATCTTTTTAATTATAATATTTCTATGTTTAAAACAAAATAATAATTAATAAAATACATAAATAGCGTTAATTAAATTTGTTACGGGCATATCTTTTATATAAATGCTATAGTTGCTCTCTTGATTAATTCTTTTATCAGAGTATTAATCAATTTTTCTTATAAAACGAATCCAACATAAGGTAAATTCGCCTAGTTTTGCTTGTGAAAGTAATTTGCTAATTAAATAATCTTTTAATTTCTTCTTTTGTTATCATTGTGTTATCTGTATTAATTAAAATTAATGTCCTATTTTCACCTAAATTAATGTCGACTAGTATTTTTTTATTCATAAGAATATCTAGTTCTTTATCTGTTAAACAAGATTCAACTTTGCCATCAAATACAATTATAGAAGAATTAAGATTTGAAATGTGTTTAATAAAATCATCAATTAAAATATATTTATCAAAAATATATCCATTAGATTTATCTAGCAAAATCGAAACATAATCAATATTCATATATTCAAACAAATGATGCACTCTCATTAAATCAATTTTAAAAAAAGAAATATTAATATAATTGTTATTAGAATATATTTGTATTTTCATATTTTCTCCTGTTTTAAAATAATTCACTAACCCCTCCAACTAGCATTAAAGCAATACCTCCAATCAAGCCAGGAACACCTAATTCAAGAATCGACATACCAGTCGAAAAAGCTCCTCCTATTGCTTGACCTATAATCGGAGATACTGCATTAGATATTAGCCATAATCCTCCGCCAACAATAAGGCTTATACCTACCCCTTGAGCTCCAGGAACAAAACACAGCGTTATTCCAGCAACTACCTCTAAACCTGATATCAACCACTGCCACCATTCAGGACTGTGTCCGGATTCATCAACAAACATAATCGGATCATTACCACAGTAACAGTATAAGTTCAATCCATTAATTTGAAATCTAGTTTCATCAAGGATAGATAAGATGTCAGGAGAGATAAATCTACCAGTATTAGAATCATAGTATCTGCTATTAAGATAATAAAGCCCCGTTTCGACAGGGCTATTACGAGTATCCCCATAAAAGATTAACCTATAAACTTATAGATAATCTTAATTTCTCTAAATTTTGTACCATTAATAACTTTCACATGACTTACTGTTATATGTGATATTAAATTATTAATGATTACAGGAGTCAACTCATCAAAGTCAATATGCTTTCTAGCTATTTGCTTGAATGTTTCAATATTAGCTTCCGTCTTATTCTCCTGAGTAAGTTTACTTTCAATTTCTATTAGTTGTGAGTTTAACTTCTTTTGTTCATCTTGATACTTATCTAACATCTTTTGATAGTTACTTCCACTTAGTTTTTCTTCTACTAAATCTTCATATAATCTAATGATGATTGAGTCGATTGTATTAAGTCTAGTAACTATTTTATTTTTCTCACTAACTAATTCTTTAATGTGTTCATCAGTATCTACTTTATCAATAATGTTATTTATAAATTCATCATTATTTAATTTTAATGAATTCATTAGTTCCTTTAGTTTAGATTTAACTATATCATAGATTTCAAGATATCCTATTGTATTAGGTTCATCATCTAATCCATACTTTACAAAGTTACCAACACATCTATATCTCCATACCATCTTACCACTTCTTCTTTTATTGTAATATAGATTTAAAGGTCTTCCACAATTCTTACATCTAAGAATTCCTTTAAATAGATTAGGATGGTTATGTCTAGATGGACGTTGCCTATGTCTAATTAATTCTTGAACATGTTCAAAGTCACTTCTAGATATGATTGGTTCATGTGTATTTCTTGCTATGATATGTTCTTCTTTAGGAACTTTTGTGCATTTCTTGGTTTTGTAGTTTTTTACTTCATATTTATGATTTTCCATATCACCAACATAGACCATATCTCTTATGATTGCTCCTACAGTTACAGTGTTCCAAGATTCAATGTCGTAGTTTTTAAACATTTGTCTTCTTGTTTCAGTCAACTTAGTAAATCTTAAGTCACCTTTACTAGCTTTATAAATACTCGGAGGTATAATACCCCTTTTATTTAATCCCCTAGTAATCTTAACTACACCGATATTACTTAATGCTAAATCGAATATTAATCTAACCACTTCAGCCGCCTCTTCATCTATTACTAAATGATTTTTATCACTAGGATCTTTTTTTTATCCATATGGAGGTTGAGCTGCCATAAACATACCTTTTTGCATTAATAATCTTTTAGCAGTCTTTACTTTTCTTGATGTATCTTTAGCATACATATCATTTAAGATATTTTTAAATGGTGCGATATCATTATTATCATAAAGTGTATCAACATTATCATTAACTGCGATATATCTAATATCGTTATCTGGAAAGAATATTTCAATAAAATAACTTGTTTGAATATGATTTCTTCCTAGTCTTGATAAATCTTTAGTTAATACTAGATTGATTTTACCTTCACTAATATCTTGCATTAATCTTTTAAATGCTGGACGTTCAAAGTTAAGACCACTATAACCATCATCGATATAATAATCATAAATAGTGAATCCATGTTCTAATGCATATTTTTCTAACATCATTTTTTGAATTTTAATACTTGATGAATCACCATCATTTCCATCGTCTAATGATAGACGACAATAAATTGCTGTGTTGTAAAGTTTATTTTGCTTCATATTTGGATACTCCTTTTTATTAAAGCAAATAAGCTTTCACAAGCATCTTTATTATACCATACAACTAATTTAATTGCCATCATAATGGTTAACCTCTTCTTTACTAGTTAAGTTATTTTTAATATCTCTTAAAATTAGTTTTTCAATGATGTTAGAAACTTTATTTTCTCCTCCAACGGATTCTTTAATCATATAAATTGTTTTGTTATTATCATCAATAATTGATGACATTTTAACTCTTTGAATAATTAATTTGTTTTTCTTCTCTATAAATTTGTCCTCCTTATTTTTTTAATATTTTTAATAAATGTAAGCTGGGTATCCCAGTTACAAAACTCAGGCGAAAATCACTAAGTGATGCAGAGTGATGCACGCCTTATCTTGTTTACAAAAATTGTATAATTACATCATTTCAATCAACATTAATTACCATATTTTTCACCTCCATTACTTGTTATTTGAAGGGATATACTAACACACTCTTTCAATAGTACTGGAGATTATAACCTCATTTTGAGAGGGTGTTTTATAAAACTTTTTAATATTTTTGAAAATATCCCTTCAAGAGTTACGGACATTAAGACGTCAAAGTGTCGAGGTATTAAGCAAATTTTTTTATATCTCTTCAATAGTAACGGACATTTGATATGCCAAGTGCGAGGGTCCAAATTCAAAAAAAATCATTTTTTTACATTTAAACAAAAAAAGATGAAGATTTTACTCTTCACCTAAAATATTATTTTAACTAATAGTTGGTATTATTGGATCATTGCTCTTTGGTAAAGGATTTGCAGTACTAATTTTCACTAATGAATCATTTGTAAAAGCCTCTCCACAAACAATGGCATGCTGTTTTTCTAAGGAACTCATTTGTAAATAAAATGAGTCATTGGAAATCCTCATAACACCTCTCAAAAATTCTAAATCCTTCTTGCTAGTAATTTTATGCATTACAACAGAATTACATTGACTGATAATTTCATATGACAACATCGAAGGAACTTGAGAAGAAACAATTAATCCTATACCAAACTTTCTTCCTTCTCTAGCTAATTTATCAATATAATAACTCCCTAATTTTGTTTCTTGTATTGTCGCATTGATATATCTATGAGCCTCCTCTAAAACCAGTGATAAATGTGTTTTAATTGATTGACTTTTTAATATTTTCTCAATATATAATGCTTTAAATAATAAAAATAAAATTATATCTAAAGTATCCGTAGAAACTTGCAAGTCAATTATAATAACTTTTTCGTTAGATTTTTTTATAATTTCAATAATGTTTTCAGAATCTTGATTATTAATAACTTTCATTAATTCTTCATCTTCATAAATTTGGTCTAATCTCAAAAATAAAGTTCTTAAATAACCATTTAAACTATTATTGGTATATGTATCTGGTTTTCCATAATTATTATTTGGGGTATTATTACTTACCCATTCTTCTAATTCTCCCTTTAATTCTGTCAAATCCCAGTTTTTATTAATATTTGAAAGTTTTTCAATAGATGTTTTAAGAACTGGATACTGTACACCTTCCGATGCACGAAACAATTTTCCATATTCAGTATGGCTTAAAATATTATGATTTATTCTCAAATCTGAGAAAGGAATATATTTAGCTTCATTTTTGTTAAATGCACTTTTATATTCTCCATTTACGTCTAAAATAACAAATTTAACATCTTTATTATCGTTATTTCTAATATAATTTTGAATTAAAGAAACAACCGTACATGTTTTTCCACTTCCGGTATTACCAAATACACCTAAATGTTTTCCAAAAATCACATTAGGGTCATATGATACTTTTACGTCTTTATTATAAACGTATGTACCTATATAATTACATGATTTTCTTGTGTTAAAAATTATATCTAAAGCAGAAGAATTTAGTACAAAGACTTTCTCATTAATAATTGGATATGAATTAGTTCCGAATTTAAACGAGCTATTTACTTCGTCAAATATACCACAAATAGTACAATTTATTATAATTCCATCGTTTTCAAAAATTTCTTCTACGGTTAGAATTAATGTTCTATCATCAATTAACTTCGTTCCAATTAATGACCCAATAGAAATATAGTTTAATACTTGGTTATTAATATTTACTTTTTCAATTAGGTTTTTGTTGTATACAGTCACTAAAATTTTAGATCCTGTAATTTTAGTAATTTTGCCTATTATATTATTCATTTTCTTTCAACACCTTTTTCAATAAATCTCTTATAGATTCCTCGTCAGTTTTACTAGCAATTGAAGGAAATACATAATCGGAAAAAACTGCAAAATTAGCAATAAATTTACCTTTTAAAATAAAAATGTTTTGAGTAAACTCTGAAATTTTTTCGATCCTTTTTATAAATTCACTATTATCATCATCAAAATCAAAGAAATAATAAATATTATTAGGATTGGATATAGATTTTAATAATATCTCATTTATATGTTCATCTCTATACCTGTACCCTAAAACAAAAACCACATTTCTCTTTGCTTCTAAGACATCTAACATTCCTCTCATTAATTCACTATAAGGTGTGTTAAAAGTTTCTTCCATTTTTTTAGAAGTAGGAAATATTAAGACATCATTATGATTGTTCATATCTTCTAATTTGCCTTTTGAGAATTTCGGTTGCTTTTCAATAATATCGCCATCAGCATACTCCCAATTGACTGATCCATGAATTTTATATAGTTTTAACTTATTTGTAGATTGTAATGTTTTTAGATCAAATCTTCTATTGATAAAACCAGTAAACCCATTAGAGTACTCAAGAGAAATATTATCCATTGAATATTCAAAAGCCAAATCATAATTTGTGGTAAATAAAGTAACTTTATTTATTAAATTCATATTTCTTAATTTTCTAAATAAGATTTCATGATGTATTAAATTAGAATAATCTATGGAATTCACATAATCGTTCAATAGAGTCTTCTTGATATCACTTATTAAACTTGTTAGAGCACTTATTTTTTCAATTTCTCCTGATAAAGTAAAATACTTTTGAGAAATTAATAAAATATTTAATTGTTCCTCTATAGTCTTATTGGTTAACACACTAATAATGCTTAATAAACTTTTATATTCCTCTTTCTTATAGATTTCTTCAAGGTTACCTTTTACTGTGCTTTTAGTTCCTGCGTAGATTGAAGTTCCATTTCCAAACAAAAACACAACATTATCTAATTTGCAATGTTCTGCCATTTGATTTCTCAAACCACTTAACATACTGATTGTATTACTTCTTAATTCTCCATTTTCATTTAACAAGTCTAAGAATTTTTCTTCTTCTATTTCTTTTAAAAATTCATTTTCGTTTTTGTATTTTTCGAAATTGTAAATCAATTTAAATCACCCCCCATTGCTATTTAGAAAATACTCCTAATATCCATTCAACAATTAAAGTTGAGATTACCCCAGTAATTATACCTATAAATAGTTGAAACCAAAAATCTCTTACCCATTTAATAAGTCTAATTAACCAATTTTCTTTCTTTGTTTCCTTAAATTGTTCTTGCTTTATGCTTTCATTTTTCGAATTATTAACTTGAACAATATTACCATTATCACCTTGATAACTAATATTATTGCTGTTATTTACGCTGTTATCAATATTGATTTCTGGGGAGTAAGAATTAAAAAGTATTTCTTCATTTTGAATTACTTGTTTTCCTCTGAATGTAACACTAAAAATAATATAAGATTCACATCTACTTGTTGTAGTTTTGATTGGATTAGATGCTTCAATAAAACCACGCTGTACTATCTCCTTGATGATACAAGCTACTGTCATATCATCAATGTTTTCTACTTTAATAGCAACACTTTGTAATTGGCTATTGTTTTTTAATAATTCATCAATTTTACTTAAAACAATATACATTTTATGTTCCATAGAGTTTAAATAATTATCAAATTCTTTTACCACAACATCATTTATTAAGAAACGATAGTAATTTCCATCTCCGTATGTTTGCTGAACAGAAACAATATTGTAAGATTTTAAGATTCTTATATCTTGAAAATAATCGTCTATAGAATTATAGAAATCAAAATCCTCATCAAAAATAACTATAGATAATCCAGATTTTTGTTTTTTCTAATAACCTCTAATAACTTAATTTGTCTATCTTCTAATTTAATCATAATATCACCACATTTTTCTTTTTCATTTTAATGTTTTTAATCCATCATATAATTCATTAAACGATTTCATTGTTTTGCATCTTCCATATGATAGTTCTTTATTATCTCCATATTGAAGTAAGAAGCATTTTGTTAACTCTTCAACTGTTTGCTCTAACATTGTCATAAATTGAGTATAAATTGTATTATATTCAGGAGTATCTACATTATAATGTCCATCAATTAAACCTTCCGTTAACTGATCTAAAGGATATAATTTTAAATGTAATAATTCATGAATAATTACTTCTTCTACATTTTCATTTTTAGGATTTTTAGCATTAATCATTAATATAGCTTTTCTATCATCTGGATCAATTTTAAAATCTCCTGTTTTCTTAAAGTTATCATCATTTATTAATTCTAACTTTATATCCCAATTGTTTCTTAGTCTTAAAATATATAACCATTTATCAAAAATTGGATTAACCTTTTCATAAGCTAACATAATATATACCTCCTGCTTTTCTATATTTTTAATAATAAATATAACTTGTAAGCCTCTTCATACAAACAAGGACTTACATTTGGATAGGTTAAATTTTCAGGTAATTTTTCAAATAATTTAATTTCCGGCATTTCACTATCAGGTAATTTATCTAAAGAATGAACTATAGCTAAAAACACTTGTCCATTTGATGAACTAATATGATTATATCCAACATAATCACATACTGGATATATGGTTGCATCTTTTATACCGCTTTCTTCATATAATTCTCTTTTTGCACATTCTAATGGAGTTTCTCCTTCTTCTATGCGTCCACCTTGTGTTTCGTAAGTACTTTTTTTATGCTTACTTAGAACCCATTGACCATTATAATAAGAACAAATAACAGTATATTTATATTTTTTCAAAGTGTTTAACGGATAGATTTTACATTGCAATTCTTTTTGTAGCAATTCTCTACCTACAGTAATCCAATATCTCTTCATTATTTCATCATCAACAGTAATTAATGATTCAAAGATTCCGCCATTTGCAATTATTGTTTTTTCACTAGCAAGATTATCTTTATTGCAAGTAATTAAAACCTTCTTAATGCCTTGTTTTTGAGCATTAAGTAAATTCAATCTTAGCATCTCTTTTCCATAACCTTTTCTTCTTTCAGTTGGACGCACATAATAACCAATATGTCCACCCCAAGTAGATAGAATAGGATGATCTATATGATATCTTAAATTTATAATTCCAACGATTCTATTATCGCTAATTCTAACAGCAATAAAAACGTTTGAAGGCACTTTATCTGAAGGCCAATTATCTTTATTGCTTCTTGATTTGCAATTTCCAATCCATTCACTAGCTGACGTACATCTTTCTAATGTACCACATCCAGCAAATTTATCATTATCATCAGAATCTAATATTTCTTGCCTAAAATCCCAAATATCTTTTTCATATTCAATTGTAGGTTCAATTAATTTTATTTTTTCCATACTATTCACCCACATAACTGCGTATCATTTCTTTTACTTTATTAAACTTAACTTCATCATAAATATAACTATGTCTTTCTTTAACAAAGTTCTTGCTACCTCGCTTTTCATAACTATATCTAGGAATTAACTGTATATGATAATGATTATTAGGTCCATCACACATAGTACACATATATACTCTTTCACACTTATATACTTCTTTAATAATTATCATAAATTGTTTAGTAAATCTAATAATCTTTTCATTTATATAATCTGGAGCTTCACTTAAATCATGATAATGATTAATACTAGATATACACATATGTCCATCTGCTCTAGGATTACCTACAAAGAAGCATTCAATATCTTTGTCTTCATATATTAATTTATGGCTATTATCTCCATATAAAGCGCCATTATGTTTTCTATTAAAACACGTTGGGCATATTCCTAAATCCACTAATTCACCTGGAGTTAATTTTAATAATTCTTTATCATCCATAATATAAAGCTCCCTTCTATCAATTATAAATTGCATAATTCTTTATTTGATATCTTATTATATCATTTTTCTATTAAATAATCTATTGATATAGATTAAATGAAAAGGTGAATCTACCCGTGTTACATGAAAAAGTAAATGCAACAATAAAAACAAATATTTAAATTTAAGTAATTCCAAAAATGATAAAATAGA
>CABUOQ010000033.1 GCA_902493275.1 uncultured Bacillota bacterium
CTCTATTTCGCGACAGCCTCTTTATATTATCCTATTACTTTTTATTTGTCAACTACTTTTTTTATATTTTTTTGTTTTTATTTTTTTATTGCCTAGTGCGCGCATTATGCGCGCGTATGCGCATACATGCATAAATAAAAATAAGAGATATAAAATTCTCTTATCTTTAATTTTTTATTTTTTAATTAATTATTTCTGCTATTACCAATTAGTGATACTATTCTTATAAATACATAGACAAAATCAATATATAGATTTAAAGCCATTAATAACGAAATGTTCGTAGTTAAAGCGCCAGTGGAAGCTAATCTTTTAACTCTTTGAACATCATAAGCAATAAAACCGATATAAATGGCTAAAATAATATAGCTTGTAACCCAACTTACAACTGTGCTTCCTACAAATATATTTATCAATGTCATTATAAGACATCCAAATAAAAGCATGAAAAGAAAACTACCAAATCCACTTAAATTACGCTTGGTGATTAATCCATATAAAGCCATGATTCCAAATACAGCTGATGTAGTAACTAAGGCTAGACCTAAAGTTTGTATTTCATACATTACCGCAAGAGGAGAAATCCAAATTCCCATCGCTATAGCAAATAATGTAAATACGCTTATCGCACTTATCTTAGATTTGGCATTGGCAATTATAAATTGGCCTAAAAACGACAAAAGAAAAACTGCAATTAAGCCTCCAATTAAAATGCCATTATATAAATTTTCAGCATGAACTGCGACTAATAAATATGGCAAACCAATACATACAATAGCTGTTATTAAAATTGCATAGAACATCCATCCAAAAACTTTAGTCATTGAATAAGATGAAGATCTTGTGTCATCGTAATATCTTGTTTCCATCACTATTCCTCCTTAATAATATTCATCATATATAGTTTTGCATCAATGATTGCTATAATATTATAAATTATTTTTTAACTATTTGTTAACTAATCAAAAAAAGAAAAGATGTTGTAAAGTTTACGGACATAACAACCTATACAACATCTTATGTAAAATAATTAATTATTATTCTGCAAGATTTTTAACCATTGCAGTAAATGAATCAATTTTTAATGAAGCTCCACCAACTAAAGCACCATCAACATTATCTTGTTTAAGGTAACCTTTGACATTTTCTGGTTTTACTGAGCCACCATATAAAATCATGACATTTTCTTCAGCACCTGGGTACATTTGTTTTACGATAGATCTAATAAAGCCACAAACATCTTCAGCTATTTCTGTTGATGCGTTTTTACCAGTGCCAATAGACCAAACAGGTTCATAAGCAATTACCATCTTACTTACACATTTTGGACAAAAATCTGCAAGCCCAACTCTAACTTGTTCTTCTACAACCTCTTTAGTTTTGCCACTTTCAAATTGCTCTAAAGTCTCACCGACACAATAAACAGGTGTCATATCAGCTTCAATTAATTTATGAATTTTTTTATTGCATTTTTCATTTGTTTCATTATCGTATGTTCTTCTTTCAGAATGCCCAATAATGCACCATGAAATACCTAAATCTTTAAGCATTGGAATTGATATTTCACCAGTATATGCTCCATTATCCATAAAATGGCAATTTTGAGCCGCTACTATAAGTTCTGGATTATTTGTCTTAACAGCTTCTAATCCTAAATAAGTAGGTGCTACACCAACTAAAATATCATGTTCATGAGCGTATTTAGTAATTTCTTTGCTGGCTAAAGCAAACTCTTTTGCTTCACCAACAGTCTTGTTCATTTTCCAATTGCCGAGTAAAAGTTTTTTTCTCATAAAATTATTAACCAATTACATCAATTCCAGGTAAATGACCATCATTTTCAATCATTTCAAGGGAAGCACCGCCTCCGGTTGAAACATGTGAAAATTCATCCTTATAACCGAATTGCTTACATGCTGATGCTGAATCGCCACCGCCGATAACTGTAAATGCAGTTTCTTTAATATCAGCGCAAGCTTTACAAACAGCTTTTGTACCAGCTTGGAACATCTCTTTTTCAAAGACACCCATTGGTCCATTCCAGAATACTGTATGAGCTTTAGAAATTTCAGCTTGATATAAAGCAATTGTCTTTTCGCCAATATCCATTCCTTGAACACCATCAGGAATTGCATCAACACTAACAGTCTTAATTTCTGTTGGGTTATCGAAATCATTAGCTACTACGACATCAACTGGAAGAAGTACTTTGCCAGTTTCGTACATTTGTTTTGCATAAGCAAGTTGTTCTTCTTCACAAGGTGATTCGCCAATATTCTTTCCTAAAGCTTTTAAGAAAGTATAAGCCATAGCACCACCGATAATAACTTTATCACATTTCTTGACTAAAGAATTGATAACTTTAATCTTGTCAGAAACTTTAAATCCACCTAAGATAGCGACATAAGGTCTTCCTTCAGGTGCAACTTCAACAGCTCTTTTTAAAGAGACCACTTCTTTTTCAACTAAGAAGCCAATAGCAGTTTGTTTTCCTTCACTATTTAAAATTTCAGGAACGCCATAAGTAGAAGCATGTGCTCTATGAGCAGATCCAAATGCATCCATTACAAACGCATCGCATAATGAAGCCCATTCTTTAGAAAGAGCTGGATCATTTTTAGATTCTCCTTTTTCATAACGGGTATTTTGAACTAAAAGAACATCGCCATCTTTTAAAGAAGCAACAGCATCTTTTAATTCTTCACCATGAGTTACCGGGCAAAATTTAACTTCTTTATTTAATAATTCTGCTAAACGTTCAGCAACTGGAGCTAAATTATTTTTCTTTTTAGCTTTTAAAATTTCTTCTTCTGTCTTTTTGTAGTCGATTTTTCCTAAGTGAGACATTAAAACAACTTTAGCTTTTTTAGCAATAAGTTCTTTAATGGTTGGTAATGCAGCAACAATTCTATTATCATCACTGATTTTACCATCTACGAAAGGAACATTGAAATCGCAACGGACTAAAACAGTAAGTCCTTCTACTTGTAAATCTCTTACACTTTTCATCTTGATTTATTCTCCTTAAAGTAAAGCACCCAAAATTGGGTGCTAATTATATTAGTGAAAACTCACTGGGTAATAAGCTACCCGAAAATTGTATTAAATTGTTAAATTAGCAATTTTCTGCAAAGTATTTAATGGTACGTACCATTTGTGATGTATATGAATTTTCATTATCATACCAAGATACGACTTGTACTTGATATAATCCATCACCTAATGCTGTAACCATTGTTTGAGTAGCATCGAATAAAGATCCTTGAGTAATACCGATAATATCAGATGATACTAATGGTTCTTCTGTATAACCATATGATTCATTAGCAACTGATTTCATATAAGCATTAATTGTTTCTTTAGTAACTTCTTTATCTGTTTTAACAACTGCAACTAAAATTGTTGTTGATCCTGTTGGAACAGGTACACGTTGAGCAGAACCGATTAATCTACCATTTAATTCAGGAATAACTAATCCGATTGCTTTTGCGGCGCCAGTTGAGTTAGGAACGATACTGCAAGCTGCAGCTCTAGCTCTTCTTAAATCGCCTTTTCTATGTGGTCCATCTAAGACCATTTGATCACCAGTATAAGCGTGGACAGTAGTCATAATACCACTTTGAATCTTAGCAAAATCATTTAAAGCTTTTGCCATTGGAGCTAAACAGTTAGTAGTACATGAAGCTGCTGAGATGATTTGATCTTCTTTACCAAGTGTTTCATGGTTAACATTGTAAACAATTGTCTTTAAATCTTTTCCTGCAGGAGCGGAAATAATAACTTTTTTAGCACCAGCATTGATATGAGCCATTGATTTTTCTTTTGAGCAATAGAAGCCTGTGCATTCTAATACTACATCAACGCCTAATTCACCCCATGGGCAATTATTTGCATCTTTTTCAGCATAGATTCTGATTTTCTTTCCATCAACAGCAATCCATCCTTCTTCTGCTCCTTCTTCTGAGCAGGTAACTTTATCTGCTAAAGCATATCTACCTTGTGCTGAATCATACTTTAACAAATGAGCTAACATTTTTGGGCTGGTTAAATCATTGATTGCTACAATTTCATAACCTTCAGCACCAAACATTTGTCTGAACGCTAAACGTCCAATACGGCCGAAACCATTAATTGCAATTTTTACTGACATTTATAATGTCCTCCTTTTATTTTTTGCAATTATATTATAAATATAATAATTTGCTATTGTCAAATAAATAAATGCTATAGATTAATTTCGATATTTTTTTATTGATATGAATATTTATAAGATATTTTACCTAAAATATATAAGAGGTTAAAATACAATGAATATCATCCCTGCAGTTAGCATCAGTAATTACGATGGAATTAAAAATTTTGATTTAATATCTTTATTATTAAGTGAAAGAATTATCATGCTTGTTGGGGAGATTGATGATGAAATATCAAATATTATCGTCTCCGAATTACTTTATCTTAATGCGATATCGCCAGAAGAAAAAATTACGATTTATATAAATTCACCTGGCGGATCAGTCACCGCGGGATTTGCCATTTATGATGTAATGAAAAATATCTCATGTCCGATAGAAACTATCGGTTTAGGAATGTGTGCCTCGATGGCGGCCTTTTTATTATCTTCTGGAAGTCCTGGATTAAGAAAAGCCTATGATAATTGTGAAATCATGATTCATCAACCACTAGGCGGAAGTAATGGCCAAGTATCCGATATAGAAATCATGACTAAAAGATATATTTTTCTCAAGAATAAAATTAGTGAAATTCTTTCACATAATACTTCTCAACCACTAGAAAAAATCATTAAAGATACTGATAGAAATTACTTTTTGTCTAGTTCAGAAGCTCTTAGCTATCATTTAATCGATAATATAATAAAAAAGTAATTATTTCTTTGAATCACTGCTTAAGGAATAATCGCGAATTCCAATTAATAATTCACTTAAATCAATATCTAAAGCATATGAAATCTGGCGTAATATTTTTAATGTTGGATTTCTTTTTCCATTTTCTAAATCATTCAAATAGTTTCTATTGACATCAGCTCTTAAAGCTAATTCTAGGCAAGACCATCGCTTCTGCTTTCTTAAAAAAGCAATTCTTTTTCCTAATTGATGATAAATATCAAACTCATTTCCCCTCATTTATTATTTCCTCATATAGCAAATGAACTTTATTTAATATATGATTAACTCCTGATTTAGAAATGGTAATATCATATTCACTTTTCGCTATTTTACTAATCATGCTCAATGAAGCATCTTCATTTTCTAAACGAATTTTACAAATTATTTTTTCTTTATCTGAAAAATCTAAATCGCGATAATGCTCTTTTATATAATTGATTTCTTTTATTTGATTTAGCCCATTGTTTAACGATTTTTGATAATTCGCAGTTATACATACTTGAATGCGATTATCGGAATTAAAATAATCTTTTTCAATGCGTACATTTTCAAAATCCATCACGCAATTATGCGCATGAATAATGGTTAAAAATACCGATATTTGCTCCGCTTTTTTTAAATATAAAATATATTTATTCCTTCTGCTAATAATTTTAAAACTCAAAGCTTTTTCATTTTTAAAGCGATTTAATAATTTAAGAAAATATTTTGCATCATCTTCATCATTAACCACTATTTGTAAATGATAATTCTTGCTATGAGGCGAATTAACACTTCCAGAAGCTAAAAAAGCTCCTGAAATAAAATATCTTAACTTTTCTTCTAAGACAATCTCTTTAGGAAAAGATGGAATCCCATTAGTAAAAAGCTGCAATTGTTGCAATATTTCCATCGTATTTTCTTTAATATGCACACCATAAATAACACCCTTATCTAAGCACATTTTCTTATAATATGAGTACGTAGGTGAAACATTAAAAAGGCGTTTAAAAGCATTGTATACTAATTTTATGATTTTAGAATTTTCATTTTGAAGAGATAGTTCCATACCTTCTTTTGTTAAATGTAATATTCCATTAATTTTAACATATCCGGCTAAAAGAGAAAGAAGTTGCCAATCTTCAAACTCAAGTGCACAAATTTCTTCTTTTACTTCAGAAGTAAAAGTTACTTTATTTTTCATTCAAAAATCACATCTTTCTAGTTTTGAAAAACATCTTTACTTATCAAAAGAATACAATAAAAAATAATAAAAGTCCAACTTTTAAAAATTTCTATCAATTATATCATGATAAAAAGAATTATTTTTTTATTAAATTCAAATAATTAATAATCTCATTACTTGCTAAAGCACCATCGCCTGAAGCCACGACTATTTGTCTTAATGGCTTATTGCTAACATCACCTGAAGCAAACAATCCTTCAATAGAAGTATGCAAGAGATTATCAACTTTTATAAATCCTTTCTCATCCAAAATATCTTTATTTAATATAAAATCAGTGTTAGGAATTAAGCCTACATACTCAAATAAAGCCTCTACATCTAAGGTTAAGATAGAATCATCCTTAACTGACTTTAATACTATTTGTCTAAGTTTAGTATCTCCTTTACATTCAAGCAAATTGTATGATAACAACATTTCAACATTTGCTTGTGATTTTAAAATGTCGACATATTGTTTATTAGCTCTAAATTCATCTCGACGATGAATCAAATATACTTTAGAAGCAATTGCTGAAAGATATATAGCTTCTTCTAAAGCTGAATTACCTCCGCCGATGACCGCCATAGGTTTATTTTTAAAAAGATTACCATCGCAAACAGCGCAAAAAGAAATCCCTTTATGAATAAATTTATTTTCATTGATTGCCGACAAAGTCTTATTTGTGCATCCAGAACATACCAATACAGCTTTAAAATTATATGTTTCACTATCACTAACTAATTTAAAACTACCATCATTTATCTTTTCTAAAGATATAACCTTTTCATATGTTACTTCAATTTGATTAAAGTTAAGATCTTCTTGATATTTATTAGCTAAATCAACTCCACCTATATGTGTATAAGGAGGATAATTATCTACGTTTGCCGTTAAATTAACTTTTCCACCTATCATATATTCTTCGAACAGCACAAAATCAATTCCAGCCCTTTTTAAATATATTGCCGCAGTTATTCCCGAAGGTCCACCACCAATAATGGCTACATCTTTATTTATCATTTAAATTTTCTCCCGTTATTTCTTTATACAATTGTTCATATGAATATAATAAAATGTCTGGTTTTAAATATGCATTATCTCTACCTTTAGTCCAAGTTACTAATCCAGTAATAACTCTTGCACTTTGCCCCGCATAATAATCAGTATCATTATCGCCGATATATATCGCTTCATTTTTTGAACAATTAAAATGCTTCAAAACTTTATTAATTCCCTCTGGGTCTGGTTTAGGCTTTTTTACATCATCTAAAGTAACAATAAAATCAAAATATTCATCAATTTTAAAATCACATAACAATCCCATTAAGGAATTTTTAAATCTAGAAGTTACAATAGCTAGTTTAAAGCCTTTATCTTTTAATTTAGAAAGCACTTCTTTACAATTAGGATATAATTTAGCATCTTCAAGATGATTTATCGCATAATTTCGATATGTTTGAAAAAGAGTATCAAAATCTTCTTTAAAATATTTAGGGAATATAGATGCTAAAGTAGGACCTAAAAAAGATATCTCTTCTTCTTTTGTCAATTTGTAGTTTGGTCGATATTTTTTAAAAACTTCATGATATGAATTAATTACTAAGTTATCCGTATCTATCAAAGTTCCATCTACATCAAAAATAATTACTTTAGTTTTCTTTATCATCGAGAGATTCATCTACACTTTCATTTGTTTTTTCTTCAGTTGTTTTTTCTTTTTTAACAATTTCTGAAATATTAACTGCCTTTTCTGCTGCTTCACTACCAGGAATTACATTAGTATCTAGAATTGGTTTCTTTTTTATTTTATTACGATAAATATGACATAACACTATTCCAATACATCCTATAACTATCATAGCAATTGCCATATATTTAGAAGCATAATTTCCCATTATGAAAGCTGAGTTACGAAGTGGTTCCATTATTGCTCTAACAATTCCATACCAGATTAAATATGCACACATCAAATCGCCATCTGCCAAAGAAACTTTATTATTAGTTTTCTTAGAAATCCACTTAAATAGTGTTGGAATTCCAAAAGCAATAATGAAGAAACCCGCTAAATTGATTACCCCTTCAATCAAAAATAAAGGTTGTACAACTTGTCCTTCTTCACATAAAAATACTCTCTCATCATTTATTGTTTTCCATCCGGTTATCCATCCACTATCTTTTTCAGCCACATATGTTATACGATCTTCAATGAAATTAGGTAGCCATGACCAATATTTATTACTTACACACTTACCATATACTTCTTGATTGAAAAAATTACCCCATCTTCCAATGCATTGAGCGACTGCGATAGTTGGAACAATACAATCAGTAGCTAATAAAACAGGTATGTTTGGTCTTCTAAGTATCATAAAGATTACTCCAGCAATTACTCCACCGATAATGCCACCTTGTATTGCTAAACCACCTTCCCATATTGCAAATACTTTATAAAAAGGTTGCCCCGCAAACTCATTCCAGCTAGCAATGACATACCAAATTCTCGCGCCCACTATTCCTGCTGGAAATGCAATGTAAAAAAGATTTTCAATCGCCTCCGGATCGAATCCTCGTTTTTTTAAAAACCATTGTGACAATTTATATGCACTTATTGCGCCTAATAATATACATATCGCATAAAAAGTTATTCTAAAACCCGCTATTGAAATACCATTACTAATCAAAAACATAATCATCATCTACTTTCTTTTCTTCTAAGTAATTCATTCATTCTATTTTCAAATTCAAAAGTTGAATCTATTCCATATTCTTTTAATTTTAAATTGGTAACCGCCACTTCAATAATATCCGCCATTGAACGCGCTCCTGATACAGGAAGGTCCAAGTAAGGTATATTATGATTTAAAATATCTAGCACTTGCACTGAATTGCCAAGGCGATCATAATGATTTGTTTGTTTATAACTTGTCAAATTAATCGCGTAAGATATTTTAACATTCTTCAATAAAGAATTAATACCAAACATTCTTCCAACATCAATAATTCCTATCCCACGCACTTCCATAACTCCAGATAATAACTCTGGTGCTTCTCCATAAAGACTATCTCCAACAGCTGTAATATTAACTCGATCATCCGCTATTAGTTTATGTCCTTTTTTTATCAATTCTAAAGTTGTCTCTGACTTTCCTATTCCCGATTCTCCTAAAATAAGCACTCCCATTGAGTATATTTCCATCAAAGAAGCGTGCAAACTGGTTCTTGGTGCTAATTCTTTTTGGAGATACGTAAACGTTTTAACATTTAATTCTGAAGTTGTCATTGGCGTTGAAAGAACAGGAAACTTCTTTTTATTAGCAATCTCTAATAATTCTTGAGGACATTCAAGATTACGGCAAATAACCACTGCTGGGCAAATATCATTAGTCAAGAAATCATAAGCCTCGATAAGAGCCGCATTATTTTCCCCCTGACTTTTTATAAACTCCATCTCTTTATTACCTATAATAACCATCCTAGTTTTATCTGTAGAATCAAAAAATCCGCAAAGTTCAAAACCAGGTCTATTGATAGACATTTCCGTTATTTTCTTTTTATCAAGAGCATCAAAGCCACTTAGAACTACTAATCCAAAGTGCCTAACATATTCACTAACAGTAATAAATCTTTCTTGCATATATTCCTCTTTTAAATATTATCAAAACTATATTAAATGTTCAATCATTAACGATTTTGTAATCTCGCTTTATCTCGAGCAAGAATTTTTCTTAAATAAACTCCCGTATATGAGTTTTCATTTTCACTAATTTCTTCCGGAGTTCCACTAGCGACAACTTGTCCACCTCTTTCACCACCATCAGGACCTAAATCTATAATATAATCAGCGCATTTAATCATATCTAAATTATGTTCAATTACCACAATAGAATTACCTTCTGAAACAATTGTTTTTAATACTCCTAATAAACATTTAACATCTTCAATATGTAATCCTGTTGTTGGCTCATCAAGAATATATAATGTTTTACCAGTCGATCGTTTGGCTAACTCATAAGCTAGTTTAACTCTTTGGGCTTCACCACCTGATAAAGTAGTAGATGATTGACCCAGCTTTATATAACCCAATCCTACATCGCATAAGGTTTTAATTTTTCGGTAAATATTAGGAATATTTTTGAAAAATTCACTGGCGTCTTCGCATGTCATATCCAAAATATCATAAATATTTTTTCCTTTATATGTGACAGTTAAAGTTTCATCATTATATCTTCTACCATGGCATTCCTCACAAACCACATAAACATCTGGGAAAAAGGCCATTGAAATTCTCTTGACACCATCACCTTCACACGCTTCACATCTTCCGCCTTTAACATTAAAAGAAAATCTTGATTTTAAGTATCCTTTAGCGCGTGCTTCTTTAGTTGAAGCAAATAAATCTCTTATATCATCAAAAACACCAATATATGTCGCAGGATTAGAACGAGGTGTCTTGCCAATTGGATCTTGTGAAATATTAATAACCTTATCAATATTCTCTAATCCTTTAATCGAACTAACTTTACCAGCTTCTAATTTTCCTTTTGACAAAGAATTATAGACATTTTTATAGAGTACTTCTGTAATTAATGATGATTTTCCTGAGCCTGATACACCTGTGACACAAACAAAACATCCTAATGGAATTTTAACATTTATCTTTTTTAAATTGTTGCACTCTGCACCTTGAATAGTAATATATTTACCATTACCTTTATTTCTAAATGATGAAAAAGGAATAAACTTCTTTCCACTTAAATATTGTCCTGTTAAAGAAGATGGATTATTCATCACGTCTTGAGGGGTGCCTGCAGCAACTATATACCCACCATGAATTCCTGCGCCAGGGCCAATATCAACTAAATAATCTGCATTTAGCATCGTATCTTCATCATGTTCAACGACAATAAGAGTATTACCAATATCTCTCATTTCTTTTAAAGAAGCAATTAATTTATCATTATCTTTTTGATGTAAACCAATTGATGGTTCATCTAAAACATATAAAACGCCTGTTAATTTTGAACCAATTTGAGTGGCTAAACGAATTCTTTGAGCTTCACCACCTGATAAAGTCATAGCCATACGCGCTAGTGAAAGATAATCCAAGCCAACATCGAGTAAAAATTGTATTCTATTTTTTATCTCTTGAAGAACTAAATGCGCTATCGTTTCTTGTTCTTCTGAAAGTTTTAAATTTGCTAAGAATTCTTTTAAATCCTTTAAAGACAAACAACAAATTTCATAAATATTTAATCCACCTACTCTAACAGCCAAAGCTTTATCATTCAACCTTGCCCCTTTGCAAGTTGTGCATTGTCTATCTCTCATATAGTTTTCAAACCATTCACGTTTAAAAGCCGATTCAGTAGAACGATATAAGCGATCTATTTTAGTTTTAATTCCTTCAAAGCCAACTCTATTCATAACATTTCCAGAATTGGATACTATTTGATACTTTACAGCTTCACCAGTTCCAAAAAGTAAAATATTTTTTTGTTGTCGTGTTAAATTTTTATAAGGAATATCTCTTGGAATCGCATAATAATCACATAAATATTTAAACTCTTGCCATTCAATATTGTTACCTTCTACTTGATTTTTAAAATATGCAACGGCTCCTTGATTAATACTTAGTTCTTCATTAGGTATTAATAAATCCTCCGCCACTTCACGCTTTATGCCTAACCCTAAACAATCTGGACATGCACCTAAAGGATTATTAAATGAAAATAATCTTGGCTCTAAAGGAGGAACTGAAAATCCACAATATTTACATGAGGAATGTTCAGAGAAAAATATTTCCTCTTTTTCATCTTTGATATAAACATATCCATCTGCTACATCAAGAGCAGTTTCTAATGAATCATATATTCTTGAAGAAGAATCTTCTTTTAAAATCAAACGATCAACGATTATATCTATATTATGTTTTTTGTTTTTTTCAAGTGATGGAATATCACTATAACGATACATTTCACCATCCACTCTAAATCTTTCAAATCCTTTAGCATGAAATTTCTCTAGCACATCTTTTTGTGTTCCTTTTTCATTGACCACTAAAGGAGCAATAATCATTATTTTACTTCCTAATGGTTTTTCAAGAATACGATCAACCATTTGTTTTACTGTAAATTTAACAATCGGTTCATTATGATTAGGACAATAAGGAATACCAATACGAGCATATAGTAATCTTAAATAATCATATATCTCTGTAACTGTTCCTACTGTAGATCGGGGATTATGTGATGTTGTTTTTTGGTCAATTGAAATTGCAGGCGATAATCCATCTATCGAATCAACATCTGGTTTTTCCGTTCCACCTAAAAATTGTCTAGCATAGCTAGATAACGATTCCATATATCTTCTTTCGCCTTCATTATAAATAGTATCAAAGGCTAATGTCGATTTTCCAGACCCAGATACACCTGTAAAAACAACTAACTTATTTTTAGGAATTTCTAAATCGACATTTTTAAGATTATTTTCGCGTGCGCCTTTTATAACAATTTTATTAACATCCATCTTTTCAAAAATCTCCTATGTTTATTTTACACTCTTTTATAGTTTTTCACTATAATTTTAAAGGTTTAGCTTCTAATTTATATTTGATTTATACATGTTAGATAATTATAATAGATACAAGGAGAGAAGAACAATGGAAGAAGAAGTTAAAAGAAAAAATTTAATAGAAGGATTAGTCTATGGATTAATTGGAATTGCTATGGGAATTTTATTTTTGGTTATTCCTGGAGATAAACTATTAAAAGTTTTATTCATAATTATTGGTATATTAGTCATCGTCTTTAACATTTTTCCTTTTATTGATTCAATAAAGAATTTAAAATATAAAACTCAAATTGCCACTTCGCAATTTATATCTTCAATTATTAGAATCATAATTGGTATATTATTAATCTTCTTTCAAGGGTTATTAACTATTGTTGTTGGTATACTAATGCTACTATTTACTATAATTGATATCTGCCTAGCTAAAGATTATTGGTTTCAAGAATTAAGAAATCAATTACCAGCGATAATCGTTTCAATATTATTATTAACCCTAGGATTAGATGGAATTATTAATACTGTATTGCTTATCTTCGGTTGTGTTTTTATAACTCTATCAGTTGCAATTATCATTCTTGCAATTATAAAATATTTTAAAGAGAAAAATTAATATATGACTAAACTATTTATTAAATTATTTATTAAAGACTATAAAAATATTCAAGATGCAAATGTGAGAAGGAAATACGGTAATCTTGCCTCAATTGTTGGAATTATAAGCAATATTTTTATTTGTCTATTTAAGTTAATTGTTGGATTAATTTTTGGTTTAATTTCTTTAGTCGCTGATGGCTTTAACAATTTAACTGATGCTTCAAGTTCAATAATTTCTTTAATTGGCTTTAAATTATCATCTAAACCTGCTGATAAAGATCATCCATATGGACATGCTAGAATTGAATATATTGCCGGATTTATCGTTTCTATTATTGTAGTGGTATTAGGTATTCAATTAATTGTCCAATCTGTAACTGATATTATCAATAATTTTAATCAACCATTTGAAAAATTAAATAACACTTTCTTTATAATCACCATCGTGGTTTTATGCATATCTATTTTAGCTAAAATATTTCAAGGTTTATTTTATCATAATATTGGTAAAATTATATCATCTAAAACATTGCAAGCTACCGCGATTGATTCTAGAAACGATGTTATATCCACTAGTGTTGTTCTTATTGGTATTATTATTTCTCAAATATTTAACTTCTATATTGATGGATATCTAGGTCTCGCAGTTGGCTTATTCATTTGCTATTCTGGAATTAAATTAATTAAAGAAACATCAGACCCATTAATAAGTGAAACCCCAGACAAAGAATTAGTCAAAAATTTGATTTCCAAAGTAAAATCATACCCTGACATTTTAGGTATTCACGATCTACAAATCCACGCTTATGGTCCTTCAACTTATTTTGCAACCATGCATGTCGAAGTGGATGCTAGTAAAAATATTCTTGAGACTCACGATTTAATTGATAATATTGAAAAAGAATGTCAAAAAGAATTTAATGTATTAACTACTCTACATATGGATCCAGTTATTGTAAATGATCCATTTACATCACAAATGAAATCTATCATTATTCCTCTAGTCATGCAAAATGATTGCATCTTAAGTGTCCACGATTTTCGTATCGTAAAAGGACCTACTCATATCAATATTGTATTTGATGTAATTGTAAAACAAGAAACTAAAAAAACTGATGCAACTGTCAAAGAAGAAATCGAACAAAGTATTGTTGCTCTTGATTCAAAATACATTCCTGTCATCACTATTGATCATGACTTCACTCAATATTAAAATATATTTAATTAATATTTAAGATTTAAAAAAGTAGTCGTCTTTTTGACTACTTTTTTTATACAAAAGATTCTAACTCTATAAAATTAAAAATTATTTGATTATAAAAAAATCCCTAAGTTATAAGCCTAGGGATTTAATTGTTTTAATAATATTAATTAATCACAGAGTTTTTTGAATCTCTTCCAACGTAATGCTGCGTATTCTTGAGATTTTGTGAGTAATTCTTCAGCATGTTCAGGATTGACCTTTGGAAGTTGTGAGTATCTTGTTTGAGTCATGACGAAATCTCTGAACTTAGTGAAGTCTGGATCTTTGCAATCTAATTGCATTGGGCATTTACCCTCTGCTTCAAGACGTGGATCATATCTAAAGATTGGGAAATATCCACATTCAACTGCTTCTTTCTCTGTCTTTTGAGCATTAGCTAATCCACCTTTTAATCCGTGTGCTTGGCAAGGAGCATAACAAATTATAAGTGAAGGACCATTATAAGATTCTGCTTCTTTTAAGGCCTTGATTGCTTGCATCTTATTTGCGCCCATAGAAATTTGAGCAACATACACATTACCATAAGAAATTGCCATCATAGCGAGGTTCTTCTTAGCGGTCTTCTTACCAGAAGCGGTAAATTTAGCGATAGAACCTGTTTGAGATGATTTAGAAGATTGTCCACCAGTATTAGAGTAAACTTCAGTATCAAGTACTAAAATATTAACATCTTCTTCATTAGCGATAACATGATCAAGTCCACCATAACCGATATCATATGACCATCCATCACCACCGACAATCCAAACTGACTTATCAATTAAGTCTCTTTCAAATTCAAGAACAGCTTTAACTTCTTCATTAGCACTTGCTTTAACAAGAGCAACTAAGTTCTTAACCATTCCACGAACATAATCTCTATCTTTAATATGAGCCTCATAATCTTCAATTGCAGCCTTCAATTCAGGTTCAACTACTTCTTTTACGCTATCAAAGATTTTGCAAATTTGTCCGAGTTTATAATCGGTTGCAACTCTCATACCAAAACCATATTCAGCATTATCTTCAAATAATGAGTTTGCCCAAGCAATACCATTACCATCTTTATCAGTACAGAAAGGGGTAAGTGGAGTTGAACCATTATAAATAGATGAACATCCGGTAGCATTAGCAATTAACATATCTTTACCGAATAATTGTGATGCCAAACGATAATATGGAGTCTCTCCACATCCCGCACATGCACCAGATACTTCTGCGTAAGGATATAAGAATGAAGCACCTTTAACAGTTGTAACTGGGAAACCGCCTGTCTTATATTCTACATGTTTATATAAATAATCTGCTGCTGGTTCTTGGACTTCAAATTGAGATTTTGCTTCAACCATTTCAAGAGCCTTTTTGCCACCTTTACCAGGGCATTCAACTACACATAATCCACATCCGACACAGTTCTTTGGTGAAACTTGAATTCTGAATTGTAAATCTTTAACTGCTGGTCCTCCCATTGCTTTTAATGTATCAGCTTTGACATTTTCAGGTAAATTTTTTACTTCTTCTTCGTTCAATAAGAATGGACGAATAGTAGCATGAGGACAGACAAACGCACATTGATTACATTGAATACAGTTTTCTTTTACCCACATTGGAACACGATCAGCAATTGAACGCTTTTCCATAAATGTGACATCATTTCTCATTGTACCATCTAACAATTCATATTCAGTGAATTTTGATGTTGGTAAATCATAACCATCTAGTGAACCGATAACATTGACAAATGAATCAAAGTATTCATCTCCAGTTGTAGCGTAAACTCTAGTTCCATCTAATTTGGACCATTCAGGTTTAACTTGTACTTCAACTAAACCTTGAGCTCCTGCATCAATAGCATCCCAGTTCATCTTAACGATATCATCACCTTTTTTAGCATAAGATTTTTGAGCGAATTTCTTCATCCAATCTTGAGCTTCATCATAAGGCATAATATTTTGATTTAAGAAGAAGAAGGCTGATTGAAGAATTGTATTAGTTCTACGACCTAAGCCAATCTTTGCTGCAATAGCATTAGCATCAATGATATAGAATTTAGCATTTTTATCTGCTAATTGTTTTTTAACTCTATTAGGTAATCTTGCTTCGATTTGATCAGCAGGAATATCTGTATTTAATAAGAATGTTCCACCTTTCTTTAAGCATTTGATCATATCGAATTTGAAGATATATGAATCAAGTGAGCATGATAAGAAATCAGCATGTTCAACATAGTATGTAGAATGAATTGGAGTTTTACCAAATCTTAAGTGAGATCTAGTAACGCCACCTGCTTTTCTTGAGTCATAAGCAAAATATGCTTGAGCATATTGATGGGTTGCATCACCGATAATCTTAATTGAAGATTTATTAGCAGAAACAGTTCCATCTGATCCTAAACCATAGAATAAGCATGAAGTATAATCACCTGTTACATGGAATTCCTCATCAACTGGGATTGAAAGATTTGTGACGTCATCAACAATTCCAACTGTAAATCCATTCCAGTTCTTTTCAGCATCTAAGAAATCATAAACTGATTTAATATGTTTTGGTTGAGTATCTTTTGAAGATAATCCATAACGACCACCTAAAACAACTGATACTTTTCTTCCAACTTGTTCAAGGGCTGCAACAACATCAAGATATAAAGGCTCGCCTGTTGCACCAGTCTCTTTTGTTCTATCTAATACTGCAATCTTTGTTACAGTTTCAGGAAGAACACTTACTAAATGTTTAGCGGAGAAAGGACGATATAAATGAACTTTTACTAAACCTACTTTTTCTCCCTTAGCCATTAATGCATCGACTACTTCTCTAGCGGTTTCAGTTACAGAACCCATAGCAACGATAACCTTAGTAGCTTCTTTATCACCATAATATACAAATGGAGCATATTCTCTACCAGTTAATCTTGTTACTTCTTTAAAGTATTCATCAGCGATATCAATAACTTTATTGAAATGAGCATTTTGAGCTTCTCTTCCTTGGAAATAAATATCATCATTTTCAGCTCCTCCACGAGTTACTGGATGAGTATGTGGGTTAAGAGCTCTAGCTCTAAATTCATCAAGAGCTTTTTGGTCAATTAATTTATCCCATTCAGATGAATCAACAAATTCAACGTTTTGTACTTCGTGTGATGTTCTAAATCCATCAAAGAAATGACATACAGGTACTTGAGATTTAATTGCAATCAAATGAGCAGCAGAAGCTAAGTCAGCAACTTCTTGTACTGAATGAGAACAAATCATTGTAATACCAGTTTGTCTAATCGCATAAACATCTTGGTGATCACCAAAAATTGCAAGTGAACGAGTAGCTAAAGATCTAGCTGAAACATGTAATACAGCTGGTAAACATTCACCAACCCACTTGTAAATATTTGGAATCATTAATAATAATCCTTGTGATGCTGTGTAAGTAGTTGCTAACGCACCTGCTTGTAAAGCACCATGAACTGTTCCTGAAGCACCTGCTTCTGATTGCATTTCAACAACTTTAACTTGAGTGCCAAAACAGTTTTTCATACCTTCAGATGAGTATTGTTCAACCAATTCAGCCATTGTTGATGATGGTGTAATTGGATAAATACTTGCAACTTCGGTAAAATTATAAGACGCTAAAGCAGCAGCAGTATTACCATCAACTGACTTCATTGTCTTTTTAATTTCTTCTGACATGTTTTAAAATTCCTCCTATAAAACCATTAGTAATTATAAAATATTTTTATTAAAATGAATAGAGTAAACGCTCATAAAACCTAAAAAAATTATCATTTATGATAATATTCATTAATAGCATGACAAAAAAAGGACAGTATCCGCATTCTTTGTCAATTTTTGTTATCGATATATTAATTTTCTTTATTAGATAATTCTTTTATATATTCTTTTACTTTATCCGCTAAATCTGGTCTAGTTAAAGCAAAATCAATAGTTGCCTTTACATAACCAAATTTATCACCAATATCATATCTAATCCCTTCAAATTCACATGCATACACTTTTTCATAATCTAGAAGGGTAACTATTGAATCAGTAAGTTGAATTTCATTATTTTTTCCTGGTTTTTGGTTTTTTAAAATATCAAAAATGCGGTTAGTTAAAATATATCTTCCTAAAACCGCGCAATTAGATGGAGCATCACTAGGCGAAGGCTTTTCAATCATCCCATTTATTTCCATTAATTTTTTTTGTTTATCAAGTGGTTTAACAATACCATATTTATTTACCATGTCTTGAGGGACTTCTTGCACACCTAAAATGGAAGTATGTGTTTTTTCATAAGCTTTAACTAATTGGGCCATAGCTGGAGTACCACCTTGATTTACAATTACATCATCGCCAAGCATAATAGCAAAATCCTCATCACCAATAAAATCTTTAGCACAATAAATTGCATGTCCTAGTCCACGTGGATGATCTTGATAAATAAATGTTATCTTGATTAAATTTGCAATATCTCTTATCATTTCAGCTTCTTCAAATTTATTAACAGCTTTTAATCGATTTTCCAATTTTTTATCAATTGAAAAATGTTGTTCAATGCTTGGTTTAGCCATTGAAACAATAATTCCAATTTCCTCTATTCCGCTATTAACAGCTTCTTCGACAATATATTGTAAAGAAGGTGTATCAATAATTGGTAACATCTCTTTAGGAAGTGCTTTAGTAGCCGGTAAAAATCTTGTACCAAGCCCTGCAGCAGGTATAATCGCTTTTCTAATTTTATTCATTTTATAAAGTCCTATGTAAACAAATCTAAAAAATTAGATTATATATCTATAATACTGAATTATTATTTTTTTTCAAGGTGTCATTGCCCATTTTCACTTTCATATTATATATTTTGTGTCTTTTTATTATAAAAAAATACCTAGATAATAATGTTTTTTTGAATTATATTACTTGTTACATGAAAAAGTAAATGCAACAATTAATACCTAAACAAAAAAATAAAATA
>CABUOQ010000034.1 GCA_902493275.1 uncultured Bacillota bacterium
AATAAAAAAAGCCTATTTCTAGGCTTAGAAATTACCTGATGGTGCGGCCTATGAGACTTGAACTCACACGAAGTTAATCATACGCCCCTCAAACGTACGCGTCTACCAGTTCCGCCAAGGCCGCGCAACTGCTATATAATTATATAATTAATTAATAGAATATTGCAAGATAAAAATCGTTTATTTTTCTACTATAAAAAATCATAAATAAAAGAAGTAGTTAAGAGGCTATCTTCTCTTAACCACTTCATCAAATTAACAATAAAACTAAAAACTAATACTTACTATCATCAATAGATTCTAAGTATTTCTTCAATGGTTTAACTGTCTTAGATACAGTACCATCAACAAAAGGATTATTTAAATGAGCATGTTCTAATAATTCAGTAAATGGATATTTACCACCTAATTTACAAAGTCTAACATATTTTTTCCAAGCCTTTTCATGGTTTTTACGATCTTCATTAAAGAATTGGAAAGCAACAACTTGTGCTAAAGTATAATCAATATAATAGAATGGTGACTCTACTATATGTCTTTGCTTCATCCAGAATCTACCTCTTTCATAGATATCGACATCATCATATTTCTTATGTGGAAGATATTTTTCTTCTATTTCTTTATAAGCTTTACATCTCTCATCATGAGTTGCCTCTGGATGTTCATAAACCCAATGTTGGAACTCATCAACAGTTACACCATAAGGAATAAAGCAAATAGCATCAGTCAAATGAGCATAACGATATTTTTCTTCGTCTTCACCAAAGAATAATTTCATCCATGGATAAGTTAAAAATTCCATACTCATAGAATGCATTTCGCAAGCTTCTAATGTTGGAGAACGATAATCAGGGACAACAATATTTCTAGACATATATCCTTGGAAAGCATGTCCAAATTCATGAGTTAAGACATCGACATCACCAGAAGTACCATTAAAATTAGAAAAGATAAATGGTGCTTTATATTTTGGGAAATATGTCATGTATCCGCCTGGTGCCTTACCTGGTTTAGCTTCAAGATCCATCAATTCATAATCAACCATAAAGTTAAAGAAGTAATCTGTTTCTGGGGATAATTCTTTATACATTTTTTTTGCTTGCTCCACCATAAAAGCTTTGTCACCATGTGGCTTAGCATTTCCACTTAAGAAATTAACATTATAATCATAGTATTGAGGGTTCTTAACTTTAATTCTCTTAGCTTGACGTCTAAATAATTTTTGAGTAAATGGAACTAAATCCTTTAAGATTTGTTGACGATAGCCTGCAACTTTTTCAGCATCATAATCAGTACGTCCTAACATTTTATATCCTAATTCAACGAAAGACTTATATCCTAATTTTTTTGCCATCGTAGTTCTTAGTTTAACTAATCGATCATATATCTCACCAATTTTTGCATCATTTTCTTCAAAGAATCCCGCGGATAATTTGGCTATTGTTTTTCTTTCTTCACGATTTAAAGAATCAGCAAATTTACCTAATTGAGCTAAGGTATACTTTTGTCCTTTGTACTCAATTTGTGCTGACGCAATTAAAGTTGAATATTCTGTAGTTAATTTATTAATTTCTTGAAGTTCAGGAATGATTTTTTCATCAAAACATTCAAATGAAGTTTGAACCATCTTGAAAAGATGATCTCCATATTTTTTTTCAAATTCAGGTCTAAATTTAGCGTTTAATAAAGCTCTATTAATTTCATTTGATAATGCAGAAATATATGGTCCAACTTCATCCAATTTATCTTGTAAAGCCTTATACTTCTTATTGGTAGTATCAATTGTATATCTCACTGAAATAATTGAGAAATTGGTTTGTAATTCATCACTATATTTATTGATTTCTTTGAACACACGATCTTGCTCTTCAAAAGATTCAGCCTCATTAAATCTCTTAATTAATGATTGAATTTCTTGTTGTATTTTATCAACATCGATTTTTTTTATTTTTATTTCCGAAAATTTTTTCATCTATTTTTTCCTTTCCATATTTTTATTTTAAGTATATTCTATATATTTTATATATAAAAATATACTTTTAGCGAATAAAATCATAAAAATATTAAAAGGAGTTACATAAACATAACTCCAATCAACCTTTTAATTTAAATTTAATCAATAATCATTGATGGTTCATCCATCTCTTTAGGAGCTTTATCACCTAAGAGTTCAATAATTGTAGGAGCAATATTGCTCAATTTACCATCATCTCTTAATTTAACACCTTTTTTAATAACACAGAATGGAACTAAATTAGAAGTATGTGCTGTGAATGGATCACCTTTTTCATCTAAGCATTTTTCTGCATTGCCATGGTCAGCAGTAACCAACATAACCGCGCCATTTTCTTCACACCATCTGACTAAAGCGCCTACACAATAATCAACAGTTTCAACAGCTTTAACCACTGCTTCTTGAATTGCAGTATGTCCAACCATATCACAATTTGCAAAATTAACAATGACTACATCTAAATCAAATTTATTTAATTCATCTAGCAATGCATCGAGGACTAAGTACGCTGACATTTCAGGTTTTAAATCGTATGTTGCTACCTTAGGTGAAGGAATAAGCACTCTTCTTGATCCTTTTAGTTCAGGTCTTTCAACTCCATCGTAGTTCTTAGTTCCATCAAAGAAGAAAGTAACATGCGCATATTTTTCTGTTTCTGCAATACGAAGTTGGCTATAACCATGATCTGCCAAAAATTCGCCTAAAGTATTCTTAGCTTCTGGCAAAGCAAAAGCAATACTTCCTTTAACTGAATCAGCATATTTCATCGTACATACAAAATGAATATCTTTCAAAATATGTTTTGGAGTATATGGCTTATAAGCATATGTTCCATCATCCTTAACCGCTGGTTTAGAATAAAATAAAGGATTAGTAAATAAAGTAGAAATTTGAATTGCTCTATCAGGACGGAAATTCATAAAAATAATTGAATCACCATCATTAATAGATCCATCAATTGTTGCATTATATGCAGGGATAATAAATTCATCAGATGGATCTTTTCCTGTTGTAGGTAAATATGCATATTGTTCTTTTAAATATTGATGATAGTCTTCAAAACTATTACCATCTCTATCTACTAAAACTCTATAAGCAACATCGACACGGTCTAAGTTTTTATCACGGTCCATAGCCCAATATCTTCCAGAAATTGAAGCAATATGACCAATTTCTTCCTCATTCATTGTTTTTTGAACTTTATCTAAAAACATTACTCCCGCTTGAGGATCAACATCTCTACCATCCATAAACGCATGAACAAAGACATCTTTTAATCCTTGCATCTTTGCTAGCTTTATCATTGCGCAAATATGATTTACATGCGAGTGAACACCACCATCAGACATAAGTCCAAAAACATGAAGTTTCTTATTATTCTTTTTACAATTTTCAATTGCCGCTAAATACTTATCATTTGTAAAAAATGTACCATCTTTAACCGCTTTATTAATTAGTGTTAATGATTGATAAACGATATGACCCGCTCCAATATTAGAATGGCCAACCTCAGAATTTCCCATTTGTCCTTCTGGTAATCCCACAGCTTCACCAGAAGCTTCAATTAATGTAGTTGGATATTCTTTAAAAATTCGATCCAAATTAGGCTTATTTGCTTTGGCAATACAATTTCCTGCAGTAGATGGAGCAATACCATAACCATCCATAATACATAATATAATAGGTTTTTTCATATAAAAAGTGCACTCCTTTCAACACCATACTTATTATAAATACATTTTTGATTTAATTAAAGAATAAGTGATAAAAAGTTGTGCACTTTTATAAATAATAATTAATTATTATCTAGAGTATATATATAATATGCTATACCTATCTTAGCATCATAATTTTTATACTCCTTACAAACTGGTCTAATATAATAATTTTCAGTAGATGGAATTCTATATTCTATAAGACCATCATTTCTAGTTTCATCGTAAAATTTTTTTATTGTACCTCCATATTCACTTACAAAATCTAATTCAACTTTATGAAATATTGTATTATTTACATTGCCATCAGCTTTAGCTAACCAACAGATAACTCCTCTAATAACCGATCCTTTCTGCAATAGTCCATTAAAACTTGTACTATTTCCTGAAGCACTAAGACTAACTAATTTTGAATTTGCATTATATGCATTTTCAACGTTCATTGGTCCAAATCCGCGAGTTTCTTCTATATTGTCAAAGAAATATTCAAATTTACTTCTAGCTCCGGCACATAAAACTGCTTTGACAAGTTGAGGATAACCAATATACTCTGGACGCATCTCAAGTAATAAAGCAATACATCCTGTAGCTATAGCCGTGGCTGGACTTGTTCCAGAAATGGTTCTATTAGTTCCTTCAACGAATATGTTTTCGCCTGGAACCATTATATCTGGTTTACTCGGACCATCTATTGTTACACAGGAAGAAAATAAACTTGCGCTCTCATCATATTGACCTGTATTTGATCCAATTGTTATTACATTATAACCAAGCCCTGGATTTTCTACCAAATCATCAGTTTTACCATTATTACCAGCGGCAGCAACAATAACAACTCCATATGTATAAACGATGTAATCCATGTAAGCTGATGTCGAATTATATTTTCCCTTGTTTTCACTATTACCGAAACTACAATTTATTACATCAACACCTCTATCTAACATCCAATCAATTTCACTTGATGGTTCTCCAGATAATTGAACACTTAATAATTTTGATACGGGAGCAATTCCATAGTTCCCTGTAATAATTGATGCCATGTCATTAGCATGCTGACTAACTGTTTCAATGAAATACCATTCATCTCTTATGGTTAAATCAGTATATTTAAAACAAGACAAGTTCTTATCAACAATACCTAACTCAAGAAGACCGATTGTAACACCTTTACCAGAAGCAATATAATTATAGATAAGATTTTTAGCTCCTGTAGTTATTTTGGCATTATCAACACTTTCTTCATTTCGTTCAGTTTCATCAACATATATAATCTCAACACTTTCACTTGAAGCAATGTATTCTAGATTTTCATACTGTTCTTGGAAGCAATCAGAATCAATTTCAAAAGAGAAAAATGGGGCATATGTAGATACATATAAATTTTTCATTTCTGAAGTATCTATATCTTCTATCAACTCACTGTTGTGAGATGAATAATAATCTTTGCCCTGAGCTATTTTAGCTTCTTTTATTTCTTTGGCTGTAGCATATTCATCTCCGTCAGAGAATTCGAAATCAGGGTACTCAAACTTTACTGAGACAGAAAACACTGTCGATTCCGATTCTGTGACGCCATTCTCAACACCTAGAGATAAAGACTTAATTCTTTGGCTCCCAAGAACAATTTTTGAAGAGGAAACATCCTGTTGCCGTAACCTACCATTACCATTCATTGTCGGGATAGACGAAGCTACCAGACTTAACACAACACACATCAATTTCAACACCAGGATTTTTCCTCCTCATATAAATAAACAAATAGGAGACCAACTTTGGCCCCCTAAATATATTTTTTATTTAAATTTGATGTAATATGTACTATATAAATTATTATCAATATAAACTGTACAATTAAAGCACGCTTTATCTATTAAAAAATTGTCATCATTTATTTTAGCAATATCATTTTTGGGATTAATTCCTAAATCTATTGTTTTTGTTTTAACGCCATTATTAAATTCTAAAGCTAAATTAATATTTCCATTATTTTTTTGCTTATAAACTTGATAATAATAATCAATGTCATTTGAATATATACTCAAATAATAATAATCTTTTATTTCATATGTAATCATAAAATCATTATCAGTTATTTCAATTTCATTGACAGTAAAGTAATTCATAGCAGATTGCTTATACTCTAAGTCTTCATACATATTATTAGACGATATTATATATGTCAGTGCTCCTGAAGCGACTGCAACGATTGCACCTGTAATTGCACATGCGCGTGCAATAGAGAAACAAAATCTTTTTTTAGGCATAGAAACTTGTTCTTCTTTTTGAATATTAGCTTTTTCAATAGCTTCATCTATTCGACTGTTCATATGAAATGACTTTTCAAGATTCTTATTTAAAAAATCATCAACTTTTTTATTTCTCATTATTTCACCATCCTTTATGTTTTATGAACTCTTTTATTTTTCTATATGCAGATTCAGTCTTTCTTTTAACTTGTCTTTCAGTCAATGATAGTCTCTCTGCAATATCTTTTCTTGCTAAATTATAGCAGAATTTTAAATAAATTATTTTATATTCTTCTTCAGTTAGAATCTTTTGTAAATCTGAAATATTAAAATCTTGATCTCCTAATATTGGATTAATTTCAACACTATTTAAATATTCATCGTCTAAAATATCTTCATTCAAAGGAACAAAAACAAGTGTTCCTTTTCTTTTAATATAATTTAAAGCTTTGTTTTTAGCTATTCGATATAGCCATGCATTAAAACATTTTTCTTCAGTTATTTCATCTTTAATATCTTTGACTAAATCTGGAATAGAAGAAATGATTTCCATAGCTAAATCTTCAGCATCTTCTTTTTGATGGATTATTTGGTAAATCCAGTACGCAATCTTATTTGCGTAATTGTAATAAAAGTCCGTGAAGGCTTTGTAATTACGGTTAGATAAAAGTCTCAGGTAATTTCTGTATAAATTCATTATGGATAAAAGTCTCCAATCATCGATTTTTTTTGAAACGGAAAATAATTTTAAGATAAGTTTTAACTCAAACAATTCAAACGTCCTAGTGATGTGTTGTGTTGTGAATAATAAGAATTAATTTAAATTGGTTTCGAAGGTTCAACTTATACTTATGAATGATTATATTTCAGCGTTCACACATAAATCGACTACATTTAAATATAATGTCTAACACTGAAACTTTCACTATATTTTAATAAAATAAACTATTTTTTGCAATTATTGACAAGTTTTCTTTACATATCTTTTACAATTTATAACTTTAATTTACATTTATGTATATATTTTTTATAAATTTTTGCTAATTAAACTTGTGATTTGATTTAAGTCTCTCAATAAATAAGAATACTATTAAGGGAACAAACTATACTAATTAAGAAAGATGAGACAAGATATATTTGAAAATGCACGCGGATTTGGAGATAGATTGCGCAAAGCAAGAAAAGATAAGAATTTATCTCAAGAGCAATTAAGTCAACTTATCGGAATATCAAGGCAAGCAATTTATGAATATGAAAACAATCTTTGTTTTCCACGAATTGATAATGTAATTAAAATATCTAAAGCATTAGACATTGATTTGAAGTATCTTTGTCTAGGTGAAACACAAAAGCCGACATTTGACTATGGAATTACATATAAAGATGCGATGAAAATAATTTTAGCTTTTCAAGATGCAGACTTAATCGAACATTTCATTGAAGTTAAAGATGGTAAGAAAAGGATTGTTATTACATCAGAAGATGAATATATCATTTCTTTAGAAGAACAAATTAAAAGTATAATGAGTATCAAAGGTTCTTTGAATCAAGAAACATTTCAACGCTCTCTTCAAGAAATACTCGATAGTTACGATATCGCTATAATGCATAAAAAATAATATAAATCAAAAAAATAAGAGGTGAAACTCTTATTTTTTATTATTAATCGCTCTTACAAATCCATAAAATAATGGATGTGCTCTATTAGGCCTTGATTTAAATTCTGGGTGCGCTTGCGTAGCCATATAGAAAGGATGATCTTTTAACTCCATAATTTCAATTAAATTTAACTCTAGATTGATTCCAGAAAAAACAATTCCATTTTCTTCAAAATTTAAACGATAAGCATTATTAAATTCATATCTATGACGATGTCTTTCAAATGTTTTGTCACATTGATATAACTCGTATGCTCTTGTACCTTCTACAATTTTACATTGATAATTTCCTAATCGCATCGTTCCACCTTTTTCAGCAATAGCTTTTTGTCCAGCCATTAAAGATACGACTGGATTTTTACATCTTTCTGCAAATTCCGAGGAATTCGCATCTTCTAATTTTATGACATTTCTCGCAAATTCAATTAAAGCAATCTGCATTCCCAAGCATAATCCTAAATAAGGAATACCATTTGTTCTTGCATATTTTGCAGCTGTTATCATTCCCTCGATACCTCGATTACCAAACCCTCCAGGAACAATTATACCTTGATGATTAGCCAATATTTCATCAACATTGTCATCATTAATCTTCTCTGAATCAATATAATCGATTTCAATTTTTTTACCAAAACAAAATCCAGCATGTTTTAATGCCTCAGTAACAGAAATATATGCATCATGATTAGAAACATATTTACCCACTAAAGCAATATAAAGTGTTCCCTTTAAATGATTTGTGCGATAAACTAAATCTTCCCATTCTTTGATATTAGAATCATTTATTTCAATTTTTAATTGTTTTAAAACTTCTTCATCAAATCTTTGATTTTTTAATAATAATGGTAATTCATATATATTCTTTACATCTTGAGCAGTGATAACATTAGTTACATCAACATCACAAAACGAAGAAATCTTCTCTTTTAAATCATCATCAATTTCAACTTCTGATCGTAAAACAATAAAATCCGGTTGCACCCCAAAACTTCTTAATTCTTTAACACTATGTTGAGTTGGTTTAGATTTTAATTCGTTTGAGGCCCTTAGATAAGGAACTAAAGTAGTGTGGATGAAACAAACATTTTCTTTTCCATAGCGGCTTCTCATCTGTCTTAAAGTCTCAATAAATGGCAATGATTCAATATCTCCGACTGTACCACCAATTTCTGTTATGATAATATCTGCCTTTGATTCTTCCGCTGCTTTTAAGATTCTTCGTTGAATTTCATTAGTAATATGCGGAATAACTTGAACTGTCTCGCCAAGATAGTCCCCTCTTCTTTCTCTTTTTAAAACTGAATCATATATTTTTCCTGTAGTGACACTTGAAGCTGCAGAAAGCTCTGTATCAATATATCTTTCATAGTGACCTAAGTCTAAATCTGTCTCCGAACCATCCGCGGTTACAAAGACTTCGCCATGTTGAAATGGTGACATTGTTCCTGGGTCAACATTGATATATGGATCAAATTTTTGAACAAATACACTTAGTCCACGACATTTTAGTAATCTTCCTAAACATGCTGCAGTAATTCCTTTTCCTAATCCGGATACAACTCCTCCGGTAACAAATATAAATTTAGACATAATTCACCTTTCTTTCTTTATTTCAAACAATAATATTATTAATAATAAAATTCTTTCTTTCTAGTAAAATTTGATAAATATAACTAATTGCAACTATTTTTTGTCTTTATAAATTATTTATCCGATTTTATTCACTTTTTTAATCAAGAAAATTGATTAAGATTTTTTTTAATGATATTGTTTTACTAGAGATTAATATGAATATTGCAATTATTTTAACAGGTGGAAATGGATCAAGATTATCATCTAAAACTCCTAAACAATTTATAAAAATCAATGAAAAAGAATTATTTATTTACACTTTAGAAGTTTTTTATTATCATCCTAAAATAGATGAAATAGTTTTAATAATTAACAAAGAATATATTAAAGAATATAAAGATATTTTAAAAAAATATAATTTTACAAATAGAGTTCATTTAGTTTTTGGTGGTAATACACGTCAAGAATCAACTTTTAATGCTTTAAAATATTTGAAAGAAACAAATGTCGCTAGTGATGATATTATTATCGTTCATGATGGAGCTCGTCCTTTATTAGTTTCAAAAATCATTGATAATCATTTATCTTTAATCAGCAAAAATAAAAATCCTATTTCAACTATCATTAACATTGTTGATACTATCGTTGATAAGGACTATAATTTATGCGATAGAGATAATTTATTTTGCGTTCAAACACCTCAATCTTTTCTTTTTAATCAATTATATAAAGCGCATATTTACGCTAAAGAAAAAGACATAAAAAATGCTAGTGATGATATCATGCTGTGCAAGATTAATGGCGAAAGCATTGATTTCATACAAGGTGATAGAATGAATTTCAAAATTACCACAATAGGTGATCTCGAATTATTAAAAAAGGTAATTAAAAGGTAAAAACGATGGAATTTCAAATTGGAGATATCATGGTTGGTGAAGTTACTGGCATTCAACCTTATGGAGCATTTATACGCTTTCCAAACAATGAAACAGGCTTAATACATATATCAGAAATATCATCTTTTTTCGTAAGAAAAATCAGTGATTATGTAAATATTGGTCAGCATGTGCGTGTAAAGATAATTGATATAATCGAAGATAAAAATCTTTATCGCCTATCGCTTAAACAAGTTGCGGAAAGAAAAAGACAAAACGTTAGAAAAATGAATTCGCAATCAATTCCAGTCCGCAAAAAAAAGGTAACCATTTCCCAGGTAGATTTTGCTCCTTTAAAAGAAAAATTGCCTGAATGGATAAATATAGAACTTAAGAAAATGGAGGAAGAAAAAAATGGTTAAAGTAGATTTATCTAATACGATTGAAAAAATTTCTTTTGCCGATTACGAAGAAAAAGTTAGAAAAGTTCACAAAATGATTAACGATCGTAGCGGTGAAGGTAATGATTTTTTAGGTTGGACAACCTGGCCTAAAGACTATGACAAAGAAGAATTTAAAAGAATCAAAAAAGCTGCGCAAGAAATCAGAGATAACTATGATATTCTCGTCGTTGCTGGAATAGGTGGATCATATCTCGGCGCTAGATGTGCGATTGAAGCTTTAAAAGGCTTGTATAGCGAAGATAAATTAGAAGTTATTTTCCTTGGTAACACTCTTTCATCAAATTATATTGCTCAAGTATTGAAATATCTTAAAGGCAAAAAATTTGCTATTAATGTCATTTCTAAATCAGGTACAACAACTGAAACATCTGTAGCATTTAGATTATTAAAAGAATTATTAATATCACAAGTTGGTAAGAAAGCAGCATGCAAAGCAATTTATGCTACAACAGATAAAGCACGTGGTGCTTTAAAAAAAGAAGCAGATACTGAAGGATATCAAACATTTGTCATTCCAGATGATATCGGCGGAAGATACTCAGTCATCACAGCAGTAGGTCTTCTTCCTATTGCCGCCAGCGGATGCGATATTGATGAATTAATGAAAGGTTGCTTAAAAGCTAGCCAAGATTTAGATAATCCTGAATTAAAAGAAAATCCTGCATATCAATATGCTATATGCCGTGATTATTTCTATCGTCACAATAAAGCTGTTGAATTATTTGTTACTTACGAGCCTCAATTTACTCAAATTGGTGAATGGTTAAAACAATTATTTGGCGAATCAGAAGGAAAAGATAAAAAAGGATTATTACCTGATTCTGTCACTTTCTCAACTGATTTACACTCATTAGGTCAATTTATTCAACAAGGTTCACCTGTTTTATTTGAAACAATTGTTAAATGTGAAAAGCCTATGCTTGATGTTGTTGTTCCACATGATGACGAAAACCTTGACGGATTAAACTTTTTAGAAGGTAAAACTATGTCTTTCGTTAATGAGAAAGCTTTTGAAGGAACATTAAGAGCGCATGTTGATGATGGTAAAGTTCCTAATGTTGTAATCTCAATTGAAAAGATGGATGAATATCATTTAGGATACTTGTTCTTCTTCTTTATGAAAGCTGTTGCCATGTCAGCATATCTATTAGAAGTAAATCCATTTAATCAACCAGGTGTGGAAATTTATAAAAAGAACATGTTCCATCTCTTGGGTAAACCTGGATATTAATATAATAAGTTATAAAATTTAAAAAGGATTATAGCGCATATTCACTATAACCCTTTTTTATTATAAAGACTATTGATAAATCATTCTTTCTAGATTAATCAATAGTTTTAGATTATTTAATATTTTTAACTAATTCAATTACTTTTTTAATTGCTTCTTGTGAAGTCATCTCAACTTTCTCATTCGTAGTACGATCTTTAAACTCCACAATATTCTCATTAGCTTTACGCCCAACAATAATGATATTTGGAATACCGATAAGTTCCCAATCTTTAAATTTAAATCCTGGCTTTAATAAACGATCATCTTCAATTACTTCAACATGATTTTTATTCAATTCATCATGAATTTCATCAGCTAAATTAGCTTGTAATGAATCCTCATAATTCACAGTTACTACAACAACATGATATGGAGCCACTTGAAGAGGGAAAACTATCCCATATTCATCATGATGCTGTTCAACAATTGCTGCAAAAGTTCTTGTAACGCCAATTCCATAACATCCCATGATCATTGGTAGTGTTTTGCCTTGTTCATTTAAATAAGTACATCCCATAGGCAAAGAATACTTAGTTTGAAGTTTAAATATTTGTCCAACTTCAATTCCACGTTCTGATTTTAATGATTTTCCACATACTGGACATCGATCATTTGCTTTTGCTTTCTTTATATCTTTAACAATTCCTAAAAAGTCTCTTCCATAATTAACATTAATCAAATGATAATCTTTCTTATTAGCACCGATAACAAAATTATTTACTTTTGTTACTTCCTCATCAACAAATATTTTTACGTTTTCATTTAACCCTTTTGGTCCAATAAATCCAACCACTGATCCAAGATTAATAATTTCTTCTTCTGTAGCTAATCGAATAAATACTTCACTCGAATTCATCGCATTTGCCACTTTTATTTCATTGACCTCGCAATCTCCCCTTACTAGGAAAGCCGCATATGAATTATTATCAGAAGCATAATAAATCATCGTTTTAATAATTTTAATTGGATTGACATTTAAAAAAGCTGAGACCTCTTCAACTGTATGCACATTTGGAGTTAAAGTTTCTTCTAAAGATAATTGTTCTTCTTTAGGTAATTCTATACAAAATGAAGTCGCTTTTTCTTCATCAGCTGCATATTTACAATCTTCACAATATATAATCTCTGACTCACCAACATTAGAAATTGCCATGAATTGATGAGACCCATTTCCACCTATCGCCCCGGTATCAGCAAGAACAACTTGATAATTAATATCTAAGCGATCAAATATACGACTATAGGTGTCATACATATTTTGATACGATGCTTCTAATCCTTTTTCATCAACATCAAAAGAATATGCATCTTTCATTATGAATTCTCTTCCACGCATAAGTCCAAATCTTGGTCTCATCTCATCACGATATTTAGTTTGAATTTGATATATATTAATAGGTAGCGATTTATAGGATTTAACGGTTGTTTTCACTAAATCAGTAAATATTTCTTCATGAGTAGGTCCTAAACAATATTCATGATCATGACGGTCCTTAAATCTAATTAATTCTGGACCATATTTTTGCCATCGACCAGATAAATCCCATAATTCTCGTGGTTGAATAGCAGAAGATAAAATCTCTTGTGCTCCACTTAGGTCCATCTCTTCTCTAATAATATTTTCTATTTTATGAAGAGTTCTTAATCCCATCGGTAAGAAATTATAAACTCCCGAAACTAATTTTTTTATAAGTCCAGCTCTTAGCATTAATATATGTGAATCAATAATTGCTTCACTTGGTGCTTCTTTTAAAGTTGGAATAATCATCTTTGATGCTTTCATAAACATTCTCCACTTCTATTTAATCAAAAATATTTTAGACAATTAAATTTAAATTAACAATACAAATGCAATTTATTATTTAAATACAAATATATATTTTTAACTTTATTAAAAATAAATTCAATAATTCTCATTTTTATATTATAAAAAAATAAATTGTTAAAAAAAACAATTGACTAATTATTTCAATGTTGGTATATTAATTAAGCGTATCGATTGCGCATCGTTCGGAGACTTAGCTCAGCTGGGAGAGCGCCACCCTTACAAGGTGGATGTCACAGGTTCGAGCCCTGTAGTCTCCACCATTAAATTTGGAAGATTAGCGAAGTGGCCAAACGCAGCTGACTGTAAATCAGTTCCTTCGGGTTCGGTGGTTCAAATCCGCCATCTTCCACCACTAATTGGGGTATAGCCAAGCGGTAAGGCATCAGACTTTGACTCTGACATTTCCCTGGTTCGATCCCAGGTACCCCAGCCAATATTATATGACTCGTTAGCTCAGCCGGTAGAGCACTTGACTTTTAATCAAGGGGTCATGCGTTCGAATCGCATACGAGTCACCATCTT
>CABUOQ010000035.1 GCA_902493275.1 uncultured Bacillota bacterium
ACCCAGTCTATTTGCTACACTCTTCTTTCATCCCATACCTCACGATACTAGACTTAAGTTTCACTATGTAGTTATAACGACTTTCATACTAGGGACTTTCACCCGTTAGATATATGACATGCCCGTCACACTTATAAAAAAAACCAGGTATTACCTGGTTTTAATAACTAAATATTTATTAATATTATTGCTCTTCTGGTTCCTTATTATCTTCTTTAAACCAGTCTTTTTTATTTTTTTGAATATATTCCAAAGCCTTATCTATTAAATCATTTTCTTTTTCTTGACGTAACGCATAATATTTATCCACATTTTTATCAAGTCGAGTTGTGATATATTCATATAAATCATAATTTAAATCAATAAAAGCGGCGATTAATAAGCAAGTTTTTAAACACTCAAACTCATGATAGTTATTCACTTCTTTTCTCATAGATTTTGGTAACTCCCAATAATCTTTTTCAACTTTTTCAATCTCACCTTTTAAAAGCATAAAATATATTTTAAACGAGTGAACTTTAGCTAAATCATCATTTAATATATATTCTTTATGTTCCAAGCAAATATCTAACATTCTTTCGGCATTTTCAAAATCATCTTTATCAACATAGTAATAATAATTATAAATTAAACCTTTGATAGTCAATAAATTATGATAATCTTCATATTCATATAATTTTAATTCATTATTTGCGCATAATAATGCTTCATATTGTTTCAAATTTTGGTGATATGCTTTCATATTTTCTTCGCTAAATAAGCAAAGTCTTAAAGAAAAACCATCATTAAAAATGTCACTTAAAAATGGTGCGGTATTAACAATAATAACTAATAAATCTATTCCGCACATTAAATAATAGCAATATGATATGCTCTCATCACCAATCGCTTTGGCAATCATCGGCACAAAAATAATTCCTAAAATAAAAACTATTACTGAGAATAAAGTTCCACCTAAATGATATAATGTAGCGCTTTTTTTATTAAAATCATCATTCTTCTTCACCATTAAGGTATTGCCACCAAAATTTTCTGGGAAGCAGAGAGAAAATTTTAATTTATCTTCACTATTTCTTTGAAACTTAATGAAAAGAATAACTGTTTTAATAAGCTTGTATCCAGCAATTTTACCAAACACGATTTTTCCAATTTCGTAGAAAACAGTTGATAAAATAAATCCACCAATCACTGATATTAAAGCATATATCCATGCATCGTAATAAAAATATTGTGAACCATCAGTAAATATTGTTTTACCAATAAAATAAGCTAAAACGAATACTACTATAAAAACATATAGAGAATAGTTTCGATATTTTGGGTAAAGTTTTTCTTTATTTTCTTCCATGATTTCTCCTATAGCGCTAAAAGATATATACTTTTAACGAGGTCACGTGTTAATGATATCTTTCCTTTTACAGGTAATGGAATTCTTTCACACATTAAATCGATATCTTCCTTATTAATTTGATAATCTTTTAAATGCGTAGAAATTCCTAAACTCAAGAAAAAATTCTCAAGTTTATTTATACCATCTAAAGCGACAATTCTCTTATCACTTTGATCATCAACTTTCATAACATTTATTGCAAATTGAGCAAGCTTAGATAAATCATAATCTAACATTAATTTCATCCAAGCGGGGATTAAGCATGCTAAACCTGCCCCGTGAGCAATATCATGTCTTAATCCACTTAGTTCGTGTTCAAGTTGATGAATTGGAAAGGAAAACTTCTTTCCGATTCCAGTTAATCCATTATGTGAATAACTAGAAGCGACCATTAATGTGGCCCTTGCATCATAATTAGTTGGTTCTAGAATCACAATTTTTCCTGCATCAATTACTGCCTTGATAAGTCCTTCAGCAAAATAATCCGCCAGTTCTATATCCGCTGATTCATTAAAATATCTTTCTAAAGAATGAGAGATGATATCGACGATGCCATACGCAGTTTGAACGCGAGGAACGCTATATGTTAATGCCGGATTTTCAATCACAAACAAAGGGCGATTACTTTCAGCATTAAAACCTTTTTTTAATTTTTTTGAAACATCTGAAATTACACATGAATTAGACATTTCACTTCCCGCTGCTGCTATTGTTAATATTACACCAATTGGAATAGATTTACTAGCAGTAATTAAATGTTGATTAAAATCATATGGATCACCATTATAATAATATCCATGCCCAATTGATTTTGCTGAGTCAATTACTGAACCTCCACCTACCGCTAATATAAAATCAATATTTTCTTTTTTACAAAGCTTTACACCTTCTCTAACTAAAGTAATATCTGGATTTGCTTCAACACCACCAAGTTCGATAAATTCAATATTACTATCTTGCAATGATTTTATTATTAAATCATATAGCCCACTATTTTTAATCGATTGTTTTCCATAATGAAAAAGAACTTTTTTAAATCCATACTCTTTAATAATTTTTCCAATTTCTTTTTCTTTACCAATACCAAAATATATTTTTGTTGGACTTTGATAGTCAAATGGTATCATCTTTTACAATATTCCTTTGCAACTTCTGCTCCTAATTTTGCATTATTTAAAATAAGCTTAATATTAGATTCCAAAGATTCACCGCCAGTTATTTCACAAACTCGTTTAAGTAAAAATGGGGTCGCATCTTTTCCATGCACACCAATTTCATCCATTTCTTTTAAAGCTTTTTCAATAGCGGCATCAACTTTCTTTTTATCAATAGCATCGCTATTAGGAATAGGATTTGAAACCAACATTCCACCACTTAAGTTATATGCATCTTTAACTTTCATCGCATCAGCAATTTCTTTAGCCGAATTAGCGCGATATTCAAGTTTTATGCCTGAATCTGGAGTATAAAAATCCGCTAAATTATCTGAGCGATATCCTATAACTGTCACCCCTAATGTTTCTAAATATTCTAATGTCTTAGGCAAATCTAATATCGCTTTAATTCCTGCACAAATAACCGTTACTGGAGTCTTCGCTAATTCTTGAAGATCACAAGATATATCCATAGTTTTTTCTGCTCCACGATGGACGCCACCTACTCCACCAGTAACAAATACTTTAATACCTGCCATATGTGCAAATATCATTGTCGTAGTAACCGTTGTCGCTCCATAAAGTTTTTTACTAATAATCATTGGAAGGTCTCTTCTAGAAGCCTTTAATATTCCTTTAGTTTTACCAAATTCTTCAATTTCTTCTTTTGACATTCCCACAATTGGAATTCCGTTTATAATTCCAATAGTAGCCGGTATCGCTCCATTTTGACGAATAACATCTTCAACTTCATAAGCTGTTTTCACATTTTGAGGATAAGGCATTCCATGTGAAATAATAGTTGATTCCAAAGCTACTACTGGCTTATTATTTTTAATTGCTTCTTGAACTTCTTGTGATATTTTAATTAACATAAATACTTTCCTTTATTCTTGCTTTAAAGCTTCATTTTTAATTGAATATAGAATTATTATACCAATAAATATTACTCCTGATAAGAGAAAATAAAAACCTGGCAAAGTTATTTGAGAATATATACTCGTTCCACATAAAGTAAATATCCCATTAACAAGTGATAAAGCAATTGCTAATAATGAAATTGTTTTGGTAACTAATTTTTTAGAAACTATTTTTTTAATTACCATTAAATGCAAAGAAATGAAACCTCCCCACCCAATTCCTCTTAAAGGAGCAAAAATTATTAATGCTTGCAAAGGTAGATTAAATCCAAATAAAAATGCCCTTAAGAATATAAATAAAACTGATATTTTTAAAAATTTAAAATAATCTTTTTCTTTTACAAACTTAATAATTAACAAAGAAATAATTATTTCAAATAAAACTTCGCTAGCAAAAACTAGTGAATATATCGAAGAATTCACATTGACAATACTCATTCTTGCAAAAAGATATGAATCAGCAACATTATTGCTACCAATAATAAAAATATAGGCTAAAAAATATAATAAAAAGTACTTATTTTTTAAGACTTCTCTAAATTTAATTTTATCTTTTTCTTCAATAGTTAAATTATCAAATGGCTCAACAAAAAACCAAATTGCTAAACAAATCAGATAAATGATTCCCGCTATAAAGAAAATAATTTGATAATTTTCTTTAAAGATGTATATTGCTCCTGCTCCTAAAGCTAAGGCCGATAAATATCCACATGAACCCATTATCCGAATGCTTGTATAAGAAACTTTATCTTTTTGAGCATAAGCAGAACCTATCCCATCTTGAAAAGAAAAATATGGAGAATTACAAAGGCTAACAAAAACTGTAAATATCAGTAAGGTTATAAAATCTTTACCTACAAAGACAAACAATAATAAAGATACGATTTCCGTTATAAGAATTATTTTAATTAATAAAAGATTTTTTCTTAAATCTTTGGATAGGAGTCCCCAAAGAAAATTTCCAACTAATGAGCAAAAAGGAATTGCTCCTAATAGAATTCCATATTCTAGCGAATATAAATCAAAGAAAGTTAAAAAATACATTGATAAATATCCCGAGAATAAAGCATCAGCAAAAAATTTTAAAAAATAAATTATTCTAATTTTAATGATCTGTTTCTTCATGTTTTTTATTATAACGATAACGCAAATATTCTACTAATAAATAAAATACGCACGAAATTATAGTTACACCAATTATAGTAACCCAATTAATAATATTTAATTCACTAAATCTAATTGTAAATTTAGAAACACTCAATAAGAAAAATGCAGTATATATTACGGCAATTGATAACATTACCATAAACAAAGTTAATCGATATTTATTAAATGGACGACATATTTCAAATAAGATGACTAATCCTGTATAAGACAAAGTCAAAGTTGCCATCAAAGTTACAATCTCATCATTATTAATTTGAAATGCTGGTATTGCACTGATAATTAATATTAAACATACTGAAAGTAATAATGATAATCCACCCGGTAAGGCTTTAAACAATACGTTACGATTAAATGAACCAGAAATTCTCATCTTATTTGGTTGTAAGGCCAAAAAGAATGAAGGGAAACCAATAACAAGGAACTCTAAAATATAATAATGTGAAGGTGAGAATGGTGATTCAAATGGCTTAGTAATAATCCAAAATACGATTTCAATTAAAGCCAATAAAACAGAATATATCGTCTTCATCAAAAATAGTGAAGCCGAACGCTGAACATTATTAATGACCTTACGTCCTTCTAAAATTATCTGAGGCATATTCGAAAAATTAGAATCCATCAAAACAATATGTGAAGAATTTCTCGCAGCCTCTGAGCCACTTGCCATTGCGATAGAACAATTAGCTTGTTTCATCGCTAAAATATCATTTACTCCATCCCCCGTCATCGCAACAGTATTCCCTTGATTTTTCAAAGATTTAATTAGAACAGCCTTTTGCTCTGGAGATACTCTTCCAAAGACTGTATATTGACTACTTATTTGCGCTACCTCATCATTAGTCAAACCATCTAAAGAAATATATTGTTCTGAATTTTTTACTCCGACTTTTTTAGCAATTTCAGATACTGTCAATGGATTATCCCCTGAAATTATTTTGATCTTAACATCATTCTCATTAAACCATTTTATTGTTTCATATGCCTCTTCTCTTATATGATCAGATAGTACAAATAACGCAAAAGGTTTAACATCTTTAAATTTTGCTTCATCGGTGATATCTTCTTCACAACTTGCTAATAATAATACTCTTAATCCACTAAGAGTATATACTTCGGCTTCTTTTAATACGGCTTCTTCTGTAGTTATAAACTCAGGTGCTCCTAAAATAAAGGTGCCAATTTTTTCAAATTGAACTGCAGAAAATTTTCTTGCACTTGAAAATGGCAACAAAGCTTTTATACTATACTCATCATTTTTAGGATAAGCTTTATTTAACGCTAGTGATGTAACATTATTATCTTCAAACGCTCCTAAAAATGATCCCATAATATTTTTTATCTCTAATCTAGATTTACTTAATTTAATTTCTTTTTCTAATTGCATTGTTCCATCGGTAATTGTTCCCGTTTTATCTAAACAAAGAATATTTGTTCTTGCAAGAGATTCTATTGAATAAGAATCTTGTACCATGGTTTTCTTTTTGCTTAAATTAATAACCGATATAGCTAAGGCTGTAGATATTAACAAAAACAATCCAGACGGAATCATCGTGACTAAAGAAGCCCCTGTCTTTTTTATAACTACTGTATAATCTCTAGCAACTCCATAGTTTTTAATTGCTAAGCAAATACCTAAAGGAATTATGACTGCTGAGATATATTTAATAATGCTATTTAGCGAAGTTAATAATATTGATTTTACTTTTTTGACTTTACGAGCTTTATTTTGTAATTGAGTAATATAGTTATGTTCACCAATACGATCGCATCTACAAACACATGAACCTGATACAACAAATGAACCAGCAAGTAAATAATCACCTACATTTTTTTTAACAGATAATGATTCTCCCGTTAACATTGATTCGTTAACTTCAATATTATTTTCTATAATAAAAGCATCACATGGAACTTCATTACCTGAAGACAAGAAAAATATATCATCTAAAACCATCTTATCCGTTGGAATTTTTAATTTTTTTTCGTCTCTTATCACTTTTACTTCAGGGATATTAATCAATGATAAACGGTCGACAATTTTTTTAGCTTTTACTTCTTGAATAATTCCAATCGAGGTATTCAAAATCATAATTACTAAGAAAAAACAGTCATTAAAATCACCGATTGAAATAAAGAAAATTCCAATAGTTATTAATAGTACATTAAAGAAAGTGAAAATATTATCGCAAACAATTTTAAAATATGATTTAGACAATGCCTTAGTTTGTTTGTTGGTAAGATTATGTAACATTCTCTCTTCTATTTGCAAAGAGTTAAGTCCTTCTTTAGAAGCTGGATTATACCTTATTGCTTGATGAAAATAATCATTTTTCTTTTTTTTAGGTTTAGATAAAATAACTTTTGGAATTTCCAGAGTCTTAGAAAAAAATGATTTTTCTTCATTTTCTTCATCATCACTAATGCTAATAGTGGAATACTTCTCTTTATCGCTTCCTTTATTCTCCATAAGTTCCTAACTCCTATACTATAATATTAAAGCATTTTATTAAGATTTTCTTTAACTTGATCTTTTTTTACCGCCTTTACTATTTTTTCTTCTTTTTCTTTTGAAACTGTTTTTCCTGCTAGTTTTGCAACGTCATGAATCAACTTTCGCAAATTCTTTTCATTATTCATATCTTTACCTTGAATTGATTTTGCCAAAGATATGATATCCTCTCTTTTTACTTTAGTTTTTTCTTCAACTTTATCAAATATTTTTTCGTCCATATCTATCACCAAGATAGTATATGCGCCTATATTTTAAACGTGTTATTCTTTTTTTAATTCTCTCGTCATCAATTCATAGACTACATCATGTGGTTTACGATTTTCATATAATATTTGATATACACCTTTAACAATCGGCATATCGATATTTTTCTCTTTTGCTAATTCGTAAATTATTTTAGCAGTTCTAATCCCCTCAACTGTCTTAGTATTATGTTTTAAAAACTCTTCAGCTGAATTTAATTTACCGATTTGATAACCCGCTTGATAATTACGCGAATGAACTGAATTACATGTGACCATTAAATCTCCAATACCAGTAAGTCCCATGAAAGTTGACTCTTTTCCCCCACATAAAAGTCCAAATCGAATCATTTCAACTAAACCTCTAGTTACTAAAGCAGCTTTAGCATTATCTCCCATTCCTATTCCTTGTGATATTCCCGAAGCGATGGCAATCGCGTTTTTTATTGCCACACCATATTCAGCTCCAACTTCATCAGTTTGCACATATACCCTAAAATACTTATTAGAGAATAGATGCTGGATCACTTTTCCTGTTTGCTCATCAATACATGTCGAGGTAATACATGTCAACATTCTTAAAATTACTTCTTCAGCATGACCAGGTCCAATTAAAGATACTACTTCTTGTCTTAATGATGATGGTATTATCTCACGAATGACTTCAGACATTCTTTTTAAAGATGTTGGATCAAACCCCTTAGCCACTGAAATAATATATGGTTTATTCGTTAATAATGGTTTAATTTGTTCTAAAATTGAACGAACGGCAAAAGTTGGAACCGCAACAACAATTACTTCCGCTTTAAACAAAGCTTCCTCAAGTGAAGAAGTCGCTTTAAGTTGCTTTGGCAAAATAACATCGTCACCAAAATATTTACTATTTTTATGATTTTTTTCAATATCTTCAATCTCAGAATTATCGATTCCATATATAATAACATCTTGTTTATTATCAATTAATACTTGTGCTAAAGCTGTACCCCATGTTCCTGATCCAAGAATTGCGCATTTCATATTTATTTTCTCTCCCTTGATATTATCTTTATCGGTGTACCTTCAAATTCAAACGCCGTTCTAATTCTATTTTCTAAATACCTTTGATACGAAAAGTGTAAGAAATTTGGATTATTAACAAACAAAACAAATGTTGGAGGTTTAATCGCTACTTGATTAGCAAAATATATTTTTAATCTTCCACCATTAAATTCTGGAGTTGGATTAACTATCTGTGCATCTTCAATGATATCATTTAAAATTGAAGTGTTAACTCTAGTAGTATATGAATTGTATGCTAATAAAATTTCTGGAAATAACGTATTAATTCTTGATTTATTTTTAGCAGATAAAAATACAACCGGAGCGAATTCCAAAAACTTAAATTCATCTTTAATTTTCTTTTTGAAATCATTCATAGCGGTTTCACTTTTTTCTATTAAGTCCCATTTATTAACAACTATGACTATCGCTTTTTTAGCTTCATATGCATATCCTGCTACATGTTTGTCTTGTTGCATAATACCTGCAGAAGCATCGAGCAATAATAATACCACATCACTTCTATCAATTGCTGCAAAAGCTCTTAAAGCTGAATATTTATCAACCGATTCAAAAATCTTACCTCTTTTTTTGAGCCCAGCCGTATCAATTGCAACAAAATTTTGATCATCACGAACAAAAGGAGTATCTATTGAATCGCGCGTTGTACCTTCAATATCAGATACGATAACTCTATCTTGATTTAAAATTGCATTAGTTAGAGATGATTTTCCAACATTAGGTCTTCCAATTAAAGAAAAACAAATTGAATTTTCATATTTCTTTTCTTCTTTATGAGGTAAGATACTTATTACTTTATCAAGCATATCACCAATACCTATACCATGAGCACCAGAAACTGCAATAGGATCACCTATTCCTAAATCATAAAATTCATGAATATTGTTTATCTTATTAATATCATCAATTTTATTAATGACTAAAATGACTGGTTTATTAGATCTTCTTAATAATTTTGTAGCAAATAAATCATCATGAGTAACACCCAAAAGACCATCTCCAACATAAATTATAACATCCGCTTCTTCAATTGCTATTTCCACCTGGGCTCTAATTTGCTCTTGAAATGGAGCGTTTTTAATTTCAATACCACCAGTATCAATAACATTGAATTCTTGGGTTAACCATTCTGCTTTAGCGTATAAACGATCTCTTGTCACCCCAGCCTCATCATTAACAATTGCCCGACGATCACCAACTATACGATTAAAAATCGTTGATTTTCCCACATTTGGAGCGCCGACAATAACTACGGTTCCACGACTCATATTTCATCACCTACTTTTTTGTAAATAATTCTTAATATTTCTTTCACTACATCTTCAATATTCATATTTGAAGTATCAAGAGCGATTGCATCAGGAACTTGTTTTAATGGTGCAAACTCACGATTAGAATCGATAAAATCACGTTTTTTTAATTCTTTAGAAATAGATTCTAATGAGCATGGAATGCCTTTTTGAATATTTTCTAAATATCTTCTTTTTGCTCTAGTTTCTACACTGGCAATTTGAAAAATCTTTACATCAGCATTCGGCAAAACATAAGATCCAATATCTCTACCATCCATAACCACACTAACTTTTTCGGCAATTTTACGTTGTTGTTTCACTAAATTTAATCTAACTTCTTTATAAGAAGCAATATATGATACGTTTTCTGCCACTGGAGTTGAACGAATTTCTCTAGTAATATCTTCACCATTTAATGAGACAGAGTGATCTGGGTACAAAGTAATTTGAATATTATTCATCGCTTGATTGACAGCCTCTTCATCCTGACAATCAATATTATTTTGCAAGCAATAAACTGTTACCGCGCGATACATTGCGCCAGTATCAATATATGTTATTCCTAACTCTTTAGCAACTAATTGAGCAACAGTAGATTTTCCCGCTGCTGCTGGTCCATCAATAGCAATAGCAATTTTTTTCATACAACATTTCACTTTCCTAAACTATTTAAAATAATAACAAATAATACAACTATGATTAACAATAAAATTACGGCAATTCCAATCCATTTAAAAACAACTTTAAGATTAGCCATGTTTTTTTCGTGCTTCTCTTTTTTTAACTTTGCTTCTAACTCTTTTTTCTCAAACATGATAGTATATTCATCATGTGCTTCGATAATTTGGTCAATTGACATCGTCAATGTATTTTTTTTGAGATAATTTTCTTGTTGATTTTCTAAATCATCTTGAATCAAAACATCTTTTGTTTCATCATGATGATTATTCTTTATCTCTTCTCGATATGCTTTGAATTTTTCTTCTCTTGTTTCCATAAGTATTGTTCTCTTTAATATCTTATATTAAATTTAATATAAAAGATAGTGATTTTTTTAAGATGAAGAGTTTTATCACCTAAACATTTATAAGATGATAAATATTTATTAAACAAGACTAATCGCTATAATAAAATTATATATGGAGACTAACTATTAAAAAACAATAGGGAAATTAAAATTTTTATAAAAGTAATTA
>CABUOQ010000036.1 GCA_902493275.1 uncultured Bacillota bacterium
AGGCTTTTTTATCTTCATTTTTTCCGGGTTTTTATAAAATTTTTTTATTTTTTTTATTTTTTATTTCTATATGGGGTTTTATGCTTAATTAAATATAATTAAAACGTCTAAAACCCTTGCAAATGGCATTTTAAATTAATATCATATAAGAGCGTGTTAAGCGCATTGATGGTCCGCTGCTAAGTCACATAGTTATGAACATCGATAAAAAATTTGCTAAAGAGGAGAAATTTAGGATGAACAACCAATTAGTGGAACAAATTTCCAAGTCACAAATTAGAAGTGATCTTCCTAGCTTTGGTGCTGGTGATACCATTAAAGTAGCATTAAAAATTGTTGAAAATGGTAAGTCAAGAATCCAAATATTCCAAGGTGTTGTTATTGCTCGTCGTGGTTCAGGTGTCAGCGAGACATTCATAGTTAGAAAAGAATCTGTCGGTGTTGGCGTTGAGAGAACTTTCCCTGTTAATTCACCTTCTATTGATTCAATAGTAGTTGTAAAACATGGTCGTGTAAGACGTAATAAGATTTACTATTTACGTAACAGAAAAGGTAAATCAGCAAGACTTAAAGAAGTATTATAATCTAGAATTTAAGTTTTTTGTGACAATTATTAAAAGGATGAGAGATTTTTCATCCTTTTTTTGTTAATATATCTATTAGCGGACATATTATTTATTGATATTAACGCTGCCAATGAAATAAAAAATATGATTGGAAATGATAAAATGAAAAATACGAAAGCTATTAAGAATATTTCAAATGTTTTAACAATCTTTCTTTTGATTGTAGTGAGTTTATTATTGGTTAGAAATATATGTTATGTTAAAATCGTAGTTTCTGGAGAATCGATGAGTCCAAATCTTCATAATGCAGATTATGGATACGCTATAAAAACTAATTATGCTAAGACTCATATCAATCGTTTTTCGATTGTTATTTTTGAAAATGAAACCTCAAAAGAAGATATAATTAAAAGGGTTATTGGTCTTCCTGGAGAAACAATTTCTTTTAAAGGAGAAGGAAATGATCTATATGTCAATGGACAATTAATAGATCAGTATTTTATTGATGAAGAGATGATAAAAGATACATTACTTTATGGTTCATATTCCACTGATGAAGAGATTATTATTCCTGAAAATTCTTATTTTGTTTTAGGCGATAATAGAACAAATTCGATAGACTCTATGCATGGGTTAGGATTTATTAAGCAAAAACAAATAATAGGAGTTTTATCATTCATATTTCCAAATAAAGGATATGGATTTAAATATTTCTAGGAGTTATTATGCAACAAAAGAATATTCATTGGTTTCCAGGACATATGTTAAAAGCTCTTAGAGAAATTAAGGAGCGGTTAAAAATAGTTGATTTAGTCATTGAAGTAATTGATTCACGAGCTCCCATCTCTTCAAAGAATCCCTTTTTAAATGAAATTATTAAAGATAAAAAGAAAATGATCGTTTTAACGAAAAAAGATTTATGTGATGAAAAGAAAATCAATTCTTTTTTAAGTTATTACGAAAAAGAAAATTATAGGACAATTTTAGCTAATTTAAACGATGCTATTGATATAAAAAGAATAACTGGTTTAGCTAATGAATTAGGTAAAGAACGACAAGAAAAATATATTAAAAGAGGTATGAAGCCTCAACCATTAAGAGTGATGATAATTGGTATACCTAATGTTGGAAAATCAACATTGATCAATCGTTTAGTGAAAAAATCTGCAGCGTCTGCTCGTAATACACCAGGTCATACTAAAGCCCAACAATGGATTAGAATAAATAAAGATTTTGAATTATTAGATACACCAGGTATTTTATCTCCACATTATGAAGATAAAAAAGTGGCGATGAATTTAGCTTTAATTGGATCAATTAAAGACGAAATATTACCTATTGATGAAATATATTCTCATTTAATAGATTTTTTGATTTTAAATTATTTAGCAGAATTTAAGGCAAGATATAAATTAAATCTTGAAGAGTATCAAGAAGACAAAATAACTCAAGAAATAGGTAAAAATAGGGGATTATTATTAAAAGGTGGAGAAGTTGATGCCGACAGTGTAAAAAAATTGATTATCAAAGAATTTAGAGCAGGCTTAATTGCGAAAGTTGTGGTAGATGAAGATGTTGGATTATGAAAAAAATATTTATTCGTTGGGATATAAATTAATTGTTGGATGTGACGAAGCTGGAAGAGGCCCGTTGTGTGGTCCAGTTGTTTGCGCTGCTTGTATCTTACCTAAAGATTATCAAAATGAATTTATTAATGACTCTAAAAAGTTGACAGAGAAAAAAAGAAGAGAATTATTTTCAGTTATCAAAGAAGTGGCTATTGCTTATGCGATTGTAGCTATTTCTCCTCAAGAAATTGATAAAATTAATATTTATGAAGCGTCAAGAAAAGGAATGCAAGACGCGATAGAATTATTAAATGTTAAGCCTGATTATATTTTAACTGATGCAATGCCATTAAATAAATTTAAAGATATTCCTCAAGAAGCAATTGTTAAAGGCGATGCGAAGGCTATGTCAATTGCCGCGGCATCAATATTAGCGAAGGTTACTAGAGATAATATAATGGATGAATTAGATAAAAAATATCCTCAATATATGTTTGCTAAGCATAAAGGGTATCCTACAAAGCTTCATTTGGAATTGTTAGAAAAATATGGTCCGATAAAGGAAATATATAGATTTAGTTATAATCCAGTTAAGAAAGTTGCTTTTGGTCAAGTTAAATTAGATATATAAAAAAATAAATAAAAACTTAAAATCTCGTTTTTTTCCATATTTAAATATTGAGGAATGAAAAATGAGAAATATTTTAATTTATTTCGCTATCAAATATAAAGGTGATTATGTAAAAATACTTGATGCGATAAAAAGAAAAGAACAAATTGATAAATCAGAACTTGAAAAACTTAAAAAACAGAATATTAAGGCTCTAACATGTTTAGATAATAATTATCCTTCATATTTTAAAGAAATGCTCTACGCGCCTTTGGTCTTATTTTATGAAGGTGATATATCGTTATTAGATTCACCTTATCGTTTAGGAGTAATTGGCTCTCGTCAATGTCACGAATATGGGAAATCTGCGACAATTAAGGTGTTAAAGGAACTATTTGATAAAAGACCAGTGACAATAGTTTCAGGTCTAGCTCAAGGAATTGATACTATTGCTCATCAAACAGCAATTGAAAATAATCAACGAACAATCGCTGTTTTAGGGACGGGAATAGATATTTGCTATCCTAAAGAAAATTTTACGCTTTATAGAAGAATTAAAGAGTATGATTTAATCATTAGTGAATATCCTTTTGGTGTAGGTCCTAGTCACAATAATTTTCCGTTTAGAAATAGATTGATTTCAGGTATAAGTCAAAAAATATTAGTATCTGAGGCCGCAATAAAAAGTGGAACACAAATAACAATTAGGTATGCTTTGGAACAAAATAAGGATGTATTTGCTATTCCTCATCCAATTACTGAAGAGTCATTTTGCAATATTTTAATTTCTCAAGGAGCAAAGCCAATTTTTAATGGATTAGACATTGATGAAGAATTTTTATAAAAATTTATTATTATTATCTTATTAATAATAATGAGTTTTTTTTGAAAAAAAGAGATAATTTTTTGGTTGACAATCGTAAAGTAGATAATGATAATAGGTAAGTATCGGAGGTGTTTTAATGAAACTAATTATTGTTGAGTCACCAACTAAATGCGAAACGATAAAGAAATATTTAGGCCCAGATTTTAATGTTGTAGCGTCTTATGGTCATATTAGAGATCTTTCTACAACGGGTAAAGGTGGATTAGGAGTAAATATTGAAGAGGATTTTAAACCAACCTATGTCATTAATAAAGATAAACTTAAAGTAGTATCAAATTTAAAAAAGCAAGCTAAGAATGCAGAAGATATATATCTTGCAACCGACCCTGATCGTGAAGGAGAGGCAATATCTTGGCACATCGCTGATGTTTTAAAGCTTGATGTGTATAAAACAAAAAGACTAGAATTTCATGAGATAACTAAAACGGCAATAAATAATGCCTTAAAAAATCCAAGAACGATAGATTTAGATCTTGTCGCTTCTCAAGAGACAAGAAGAATTATTGATCGTATTATGGGATTTAAATTATCAACATTGATGAAGAGAAAAATTGGTTCTGTTTCCGCGGGAAGAGTTCAGTCGGTTACTTTGAAGTTAATTACAGAGCGAGAAAAAGAAATTTCTCAATTTGTTCCAGAGGAATATTGGACTATTCAAGGTGTTTTTGATAAAGATATTAAAGCAAATTTAGAAAGTTATAAAAATCAAAAACTTGAAATTAAAAATGAAAGTCAAGCTGAAAAAATATTAAAATCACTACCAAGAAACTTTGTAATATCTAAAATTACAAAAAATAAACGTTATATTGATTCACAAATACCTTTTAGAACTTCTGTTTTACAACAAGTTGCGTACACATATTGTAAATTTTCCACAAAATTAACACAAAGCTATGCTCAAAAATTATTTGAGTTAGGATTAATAACATATATTAGAACTGATGGAACTGGAATGGCTAAAGAATTTATTGATTATGGCAAAAGATTCATTTCTGATAAATATGGGAAAGAATATTTGGCTAGTGAAGCAAAATTAAAATCTTTAGAGAATAAAGATAATTCTAATATGGCTCACGAAGCGATTCGTCCAACATCACTTGAAAATACACCAGAGATTGTAAAATCAGCTTATAATCTAGAACGAGGATTATTATCTTTATATAGATTGATTTATAATCGTTCTATTGCATCTTTAATGTCACCAAAAGTTGAAGAAGTTACAAATATTAAATTTACTGGTGATGAATATACGTTCTCTTATACTGGAAATATTACAATATTTGATGGTTATTCAAAAGTATATAAAGCTGATGAAGAAGAACAATCAAAATATATTCCTTCTTTAAAAGAAAATGAAAAAATAATCTGTAAAGAAGTCACAAAAGAACAACATTTCACTAAGGGGCCAAATAGATTTAATGAAGCTAAGGTGGTAAAAACAATGGAAGATCTTGGTATAGGACGACCATCAACGTATGCTTCAACAATTTCAACACTATACGCTAGAGATTATATTAAAAATGAAAAAGGTTCATTATTTCCAACCGAACAAGGAACCATTACAGTAGATAATTTGACTAAGTTTTTTGAACCATTCATGGAGACAAGCTATACTGCACAAATGGAACGAGAATTAGATGAGATTTCTTATCAGGATGGAACTAGAAATAAGATTCTTAGTGAATTTTATAAGGAGTTTGAAACTTTGTTTGAAACTGCACAAAGCAATATGAAAAAAGAGCAACCAAAACTTACTGGTGAATTATGCCCACAATGTGGCAAACCATTAGTTTATCGAAAATCTAAATTTGGTCAATTTGAGGCTTGCTCTGGTTATCCAGAATGTAACTATGTAAAAAAGCCAGAAAAAATAGAACCAATATATTCTGATAAGGTTTGTCCACAATGTGGTAAACCATTGGTCTTAAGAAAATCTAAAAAAGGTGAATTCTTCGCTTGCTCGGGATTTCCAAAATGTCATTATATTGAAGGTGATGAAGAACAATCTAAATCAGAACAAACAAATTTAGTTTGTCCAAAATGTGGTAAGCCTTTATTAAAGAAAGCGGGAAAGAATGGAAGGAATGATTTTTATGCTTGTTCAGGCTTTCCAAGATGCCGTTATATTCAATCGATAAAATAAAACAGATTAAGCATTTATGAAAATAAGTAGTGAATGCTTTTTTGTTCCGTTAATTTTATATAAGCATTGTTTAATTATTCATGATATAATTTTTTTATGATAGATATAGTTCAAGATTATTTAACATATTTGCGTCTTCAGAAAAATTATTCTTTTAATACAATTGATGCTTATCAACGCGATATCGAGTTATTTTTAACATACATGAATGATGAAAATTATACTTTACAAAGCGTTGATACGGTTTTAATTAGAAATTTTTTAGCAAATGAAACCATTAATCAAAAAAGCAAGAGATCGAATGCTCGAAGAATTATTGCTTTAAGACGTTTTTTTGATTATTTAGTTAAAAATAAAGTTGTGAGTTACAATCCATTTTTGACAATTAAAACTCCTAAAATAGACAAAAAATTACCTGATTTTTTATATATAGAGGAAATAAATAAATTATTTGAAGAAAATGCTAAAAGAGATGATTTTTTTGCAAAACGTGATCAAGCGATATTACAACTTCTTTTTGCTTCAGGATTAAGAGTTAGTGAATTATGTAATTTAACTTTCCAAAACATTAACCTTAGAACAAGAATGATGATAATAATCGGCAAAGGCAACAAAGAAAGAAGAGTACCTTATTCTTTATCCTCGGCTCAAGCATTAGAGGATTATATTGAAAACACAAGAAAACAAATTTTACAGAAAAATAATATTGAAGATGGATCTCCCTATGTATTTTTAAATGAATTTGGGCAAAAATTAACTACTAGAGGAGTTGAGTATATATTAAATTCGATAGAGAAAAAAGTTGGATTAACGATGTCTTTACATCCACATAAATTTCGTCATACTTTTGCTACGCATCTACTTAATCAAGGATTAGATTTAAGAGTAATTCAAGAATTGATGGGGCATTCATCACTTTCTTCAACACAAGTCTATACCCATGTATCAAATCAAAAAATGCAAGAAGAGTACCAAAAAGCATTTCCGAGAAAAAAACGGGATTAAAACGCTTTTTTTCTTGTTATTGATGATTTTTTTTGATATTATATTATGGCTCTAGAAAAAGAGCAAATACACACTTCATGAATTCATTCCCCCGGTCCGAGTAAATTCGGTAGGAATGTTCGAAATGGAGGAGGATTTAACCAAAAGGAGGTTCACTAATGAGTGAAGAAAAAGAAGTCGTCGTAAACGAAGAAGTAGATGTAACTTCACAAGTCGACGCAATCATGGGAACAATTATGCATAATGATTCCGATCCAGTTGTTTCCACAAAGAAATTATTAGAAGCTGGTGTTCATTTTGGACATCAAACTCGTAAATGGAATCCAAAGATGAGTAAGTACATATTTGGTGCTAAAAATGGTGTACATATTCTTGATTTAACTTTGACAGCTACAAAATTACAAGAAGCTTACTTAGCTTTAAAGAAAATTGTTGCTGATGGAGGAAAAGTTTTATTTGTTGGTACAAAACCACAAATTAGAGAAACTATCCAAGCTGAAGCTTTAAGATCAGGTTCTTTCTTTGTTGTCAATCGTTGGTTAGGTGGAACTTTAACAAACTTTAAGACAATTCAAAAAAGAATTAGATACTTAAATGACTTAAAGACAATGGAAGAAGATGGCTCTTTTGAAAACATGCCTAAGAAAGAAGCAATTCTTTTAGTTAAAGAAAAAGAAAAATTATTAAAGAATTTGGAAGGTATTTCTGAAATGAGAAAGGTTCCAAATGCAATTGTTGTCGTTGATCCTAAACTTGAACACAACGCAGTTTTAGAAGCTAAGAAATTAAATATTCCAGTATTTGGCTTACTTGATACTAATGCTGATCCAGAAGAATTAAACTATGGTATTCCTGCAAATGATGATGCGGTTAAATCAGTTCAATTAATCTGTGGAATTTTAGCTGATGCAGTTGTTGAAGCTAAAGGTGGAACATTATCTTATGCTTATAATGTTGCTAAAGAAGATGAAGTTTCTATGTTAGAAGCTTTAAATTCTGCTGATAAAGTTGAAGAATTAAAACAAATCAGACAAAAAGCTAGAGAAGATGCTCAATCATCAAAGAAGAAAACTGGACGTAAAGTGAAGTTTGTTAAGAAAGTAGCTGCTACAAACGAACAAACAGTAACAGAAACTCCTGTTAATGAAGAAACAGAAACAAAAACAACAGAAGTAACGGAAACTCCTGCTCCAAAAGCAAAGAAGACCGCTGTAAAAAAAGCTGCTCCAAAAAAAGAAGCTGTTGAAAAAGATAAGGAGTAATAATAATGGGCTTAGATGTCAAATTACTTAAACAATTAAGAGATCGTACGGGCGCTGGTATGGTCGATTGCAAAAAAGCTTTGGAAGAAAATAACAATGATATTGAAGCTGCTTGCGATTGGCTTAGAGAAAAAGGTATTGCTAAAGCTGCTAAAAAATCAAGCCGTATCGCGGCTGAAGGTGCAACTTTCGTTACCGCTAAAGATAACGATGCTGTAATAGTTGAAGTTAATTCAGAAACTGACTTTGTTGCAAAATCAGATTCATTTAAAGAATTAGTAAAGACTGTTGCGGAATTATTACTTGAAAAGAAACCAGCTACAATTGAAGAAGCAAAAGATATTACAGCAAGTTTATTTACTGATGCTACTGTTAAAATTGGTGAAAAGCTCGATTTAAGAAGATTTGAAGTTGTTTCAAAAACTGCAGAACAAACATTTGGTACTTATATCCATATGGGTGGAAAGATCTCAGTTTTAACATTATTAAATGGAACAAATGCTGAAGCAGCTAGTGGTTTAGCTATGCATATTGCAGCTAATAGACCTTTATATATTTCTACTGCAGATATTCCTCAAGAAGCAATTGCTAATGAGACTGCAATTCAATTAGAAGCAAGTAAGACAGATGAAAAATTAGCAAATAAACCAGCTAATGTTTTAGAAAATATTATCAAAGGTAAAGTTTCTAAATATTTTGCTGAATCAGTTTTAGTTGAGCAAGAATATTTATTAGAACCTGGAACAAAAATTGGTGCTTATTTGAAAAATAATAAGTTATCAGTTGCAAAATTTGTTCGTTTTGAAACAGGTGAAGGACTTGCAAAAAGAGTTGAAAACTTTGCTGAAGAAGTTCAAAAACAAATGCAATAATAAAAGGCACTCTTTGAGTGCTTTTTTATAAAAGAGGTATAACATGGCGATTAAATATAAAAGAATACTATTAAAACTTTCAGGTGAAGCTTTAGCGGATAAAGTAGATCATAATATTTTAGAGGCTAATAATCTTAATGATGTTTCATTAGCTATTAAGAAAATGGTTTCTCAAGGTGTTCAAGTATGTGTCGTAGTTGGCGCGGGAAATATATGGCGTGGACGTTTAGCTGAAACTATTGGTATTGAAAGATCAACAGCTGATTATATGGGAATGCTTGGAACGATAATTAATTCACTAGCATTACAATCATCTTTAGAAAATATTGGTGTTGATACAAGAGTAATGACATCAATCGAAATGAATCGTATTGCAGAGCCATATATAAAAAGAAAGGCTGATAATCATTTGAAAAAAGGTCGTGTTATAATCTTTGGTGGAGGAACTGGAAATCCGTTTTTTACAACTGATACAACTGCAGCTTTAAGAGCCAACGAACTTAACTGTGATGCTATTTTAATGGCAAAAAATGGAGTTGATGGTGTCTATTCGGCTGATCCTCATAAAGATCCAAATGCAGTTTTCTTTCCAAAATTGACTTATAAAGAAATGCTAAAAATGGATTTATCAGTAATGGATAATACCGCCTTAACTTTATGCTTAAATACAAATATAGAATTAAGAGTTTTTAATATGTCAAATTTAGAAAACTTTAGTCGTGTTATCGAAGGCGATGACATTGGAACAACTATAACAAAAGGAGATTAAAATGGAAGACGATATCATTATTATGGATGCTTCAGAAAAGATGGACAAAACCATCGAAGCATTAAAATCAAATTATGCAACATTGAGAACTGGAAGAGCTGCAACATCAATGCTTGATCGTATTGAGATAGATTATTATGGTTCGATGACACCAATTAATCAATTATCTTCAATTACAATTCCAGAACCAAGACAATTACTTATTAAGCCTTATGATCGCAATGATTTAAAAGCTATTGTCGGGGCGATTAACGCTTCAGACTTAGGATTAAATCCTATTAATGATGGTGTGGCGATTCGTCTTATTATTCCACCTCTAACCGAGGAAAGAAGAAAAGATTTAGCAAAATTAGCTAAAAAATATGCTGAAGAAAGCAAGGTTGCAATAAGAAATATTCGCCGTGAAGCGATGGATGAAGTTAAAAAAGATTCTTCATTTACCGAAGATACAAGAAAATCAGAAGAAGAGGATATTCAAAAACTTACAGATTCTTTTATTAAAAAGATTGATGAAATCTTAGCTTCAAAAGAAAAAGACATTCTTACAATTTAAAAAAATAAAAGCATTAATTAGATTAGGTTATATCAAGATTAATGCTTTTTTTATGCAAATATTTTTTATAAATAATGTGTATCGTTTTTTCATTTAGATTAACTTAACCATTAACTGCAATGAAAAAAATGCATATTTACAAGAAAATATAAATATGATACACTGAAGTTGGGGCAATAATAGG
>CABUOQ010000037.1 GCA_902493275.1 uncultured Bacillota bacterium
CAATATCACCATTATTATAATAAGGAGATTAACTAAATGAAAAAAATAATAAAAGTGGTTTTATCTATATTATTAATATGTTCCATCTCAAGTTGTGATAATAAAGTTTATGATTACTCAGAATATGAAACATTAATTAATTTTGATGAACCTGGTCTATGGATTATATGTTGGAGAATAAATGAATATGAATGGAGATGTGGTGTAAGAATTATTTATAATAGAAAACCAGATTATGAAGAATTACTATATATGCAAACAAAGGCACCTTGTAAATTATCTAAGATGAAAGAAATGTTGTCAAAAATAGAAAACAAACAATATATAGATGTAGTTGAAGTTCCATATCCGATGAATATTTACACATATTGGAAATATGAATATAATTATCATTTTCCTCATGAAAGGGATATAGAATTTACCACATATTTATATTTATATTCACAATTAGGGCTTCCAATTGACTATGATTATTTAGAAGAACTTCAAAATAAACTGATCAATGAAAGTGAGAAATAATATGAAAACATTAAAAATAATAGCATTATCAATCATATGTCTTTCTACAGTTTTCAGTTGTGGCAATAAGAAGATAACTGAACAAGTTCAATTTGTTATAGATTATTATAATTCACAAGCAACTGAACTTTTTAAAAAAGATAAACCAGAAGTATGGATTCTTTGTTGGAGAATTAATGAATATGAATGGAGGTGTGGAGCTAAGATGTATAGTGAAATATTTTTATTTTATCATAGTTATGGAACTGTATATACCTTACAAGATCTTTTACCTTATAAGCTATCTGAAATGAAAGAAAAGATGAAAGATGTAAAAGATAAATCATCAATATACCCATTAGTAATTAAATATCATCCAAGCCTTGATGAATATTATGATTATAGAGATAATTTTCCACCTAAGATTGATTTTACTACATATTTATATTTATATTCACAATTAGGTTTACCTATTAATTATGAATATTTAGAAACGTTAAAATAGGATAAGCAATGAAAAAAGATTAAAAAAAATCACAATGATGAATTTAATAAAAAATATTAATTCATTATTGCGACTTTTTATTTTTTCTTTAAACTAGTATAATAAAAAAACAGGAGCTAAGAATGTTTAAAAATACTACAAAAGAAGAGAAATTTAAAAAGATTAAACATATTGCATTTATTATGGATGGCAATGGGCGTTGGGCAAAAAATAAATTAATGCCAAGAAGCTATGGTCATCATGAAGGAGTAAAAAGAATAAAGGATATTGTTTTACTCTGTCTTGAATATAATATAGAGGTTATGTCATTATTTTGCTTTTCTACAGAAAATTGGAAAAGGGATAAAGAAGAAGTAGATTATCTTTTTTCACTTTTTAATGATTTCTTTGAAAAGGAAGTAGATAATTTAAATAAAAAAGGTTGCAAGATTCACGTTATGGGAGATATAAGTGTTCTCCCGGAAATAACCAAAATATATATTAAGCATGCTATAGAATTAACAAAAGACAATGATAAGATAATTCTAAATATATGCTTAAATTATGGTGGAAAAGATGAAATAGTAACCGCTTGTAAAAGGATAGCGTTTGAAGCTCAAACAAATCTGATTCAAATTCAAGATATAAACGAAAAATATTTTGAAAGTAAGATGATGTGCAATGGTCTTCCACCAATTGATGTTATGGTTAGAACTTCTGGTGAGCAGAGATTATCTAATTTTATGTTATGGGAGTTGGCATATTCAGAATTAATATTTGTAAAAGATTACTGGCCAGATTTTAAAAAGAAACAATTCATCAGTGTATTAAGAGAATACACTTTACGTGATCGTCGCTTTGGAGGAATAGTAAATGGAAATAAATAAAATATCTAGTGAGGCACAAAAATCAATGAAAACTAGAATTATAACAGCAATAATTATTGGATTAGTTATGATTCCGTGTATCATTCTAGGTGACTGGCCATTTGTTATTTTGGTTAGTTTTTTATCAATTGCAGCAATTTATGAATCATTACATATTACAGGTAAAAAATATCCATGGTATATATATTTAATAATGTATATCTTTACTTTCTCGTTTATATTTTGGATTTTTAAAAGTGATTTAGCTTATTATGAAAATAATCATTTTTATATCAAAGATATTAGAATTTCTACGATGGGTGTGGCTTTTATGCTAGCTATTTTATTTACAATATCCGTGTTTAATGAAAAAATTGATACTAAAGATGTATTTTATCTTTTTACAATGTCTTTGTTTTTAGGAATATCAATGCAATCAGTTTTATTTTTACGTTTTTCTCCAGGGGCTTTTGATGTTGAAAATAAGTATTTTTCAAATTCATTTATAACTTGTTTATTGTTCGTTTACGTAATTTTAGGTACTTGTTTGAATGATATATTTGCTTACTTTGTTGGGGTATTATTAGGCAAACATAAGATGAACCCACGTGTTTCTCCCAAAAAGACATGGGAGGGATTTATTGGTGGAATTGTTCTTTCATCATTATTTACGATGATTTTTGCGATTATATGTGAAAAATGTTTCAATATACCATTGATTCCGGGTAATTTAGATTTAGCACATTGGTATAATATTTTGTTTGCTTCACTCCTAATTAGCTTTTCAGCGGTACTAGGCGATTTAATGTTCTCTTTAATAAAAAGATCATATAATATCAAAGATTATGGTAATATTTTTCCTGGACATGGTGGTGTGTTAGATAGATTTGATTCTCTATTGATAACATCATTATTAGCGACAATTTTTGTGGCGTTTATAGTATATGCACCTTTTTCAGGAGTAATAATGTAATGAAGAGATTGTGTGTTTTAGGCATCACAGGATCCATAGGACAAAATGTTGCTGATATTGTTAAACACAATCCAGATGATTTTAAAATAATAGGTGTGGCTTTTAATAATAAGGTTGAAGAATTTGAAGCAATTTTAAAAGATCATCTTGATATTAAATATGTTGAGATTTCATCTTTAGAAGCCTCTATATATGTAAAGAATAAGTATCCGCATTTAGAAGTAATTCATGAACGAGATGGACTTTTAAAGCTAATCGATTGTGATAATTATGACATGGTCGTAAATGCTTTAGTCGGATTTAGTGGTTTAGAACCAACAATTTATGCACTAGAAAAAAATATCGATGTCGCTTTAGCAAATAAAGAATCTTTAGTTGTTGGTGGTGAATTAATAAATGATATCTTAAAAAGAAAGAATGCCAATTTGTATCCCATTGACTCAGAGCATGTAGCTTTAGATAAGTGCCTAAAAGATAAAAATGTCAATGATATTGAAAAACTAATAATTACAGCATCGGGAGGATCTTTTAGAGATTTATCACGAGAAGAATTAGAAAATGTTACTTTAGCACAAGCGCTTAATCATCCGTCATGGAAAATGGGAGATAAAATAACTATTGATTCTGCAACGATGATGAATAAGGGATTTGAAATAATTGAAGCGCATTATTTATTTAATATGCCACTTGAAAAAATAGATGTTTTAATGCATGATGAATCTGTTATCCATTCGCTTGTTATGATGAAGGATCATTCTTTACAAGCGGATTTAGGTGTAGCGGATATGCGCGTTCCTATTGCCTATGCTTTGTATGGCAAAAAATATCATCAAATTGATAATGTAGGATATTTATCTTTAGAAAAATTAGGAGCACTTCATTTTAGAAAATATGATGAAGAGCGTTATCCAGCGTTGTTGTTAGCTAAAAAAGCTTTAATTATTGGAAATAGTATGCCTTGTGTTTTAAATGCTGCCAATGAAGCAGCAAATGAAGCTTTTAGAAAAGGTAAATTGAAATTTAATAAAATTGAAAATATTATTGAAAAAGTTATGAATGAGCATAAACTAGTTATAAAGCCTTCTTTAAAGGATTTAATACAAATAAATGATTGGGCTTACTCATATGCATATGAAATAATTAATAAAGGAGAGACTGAATGGAATTTTTAATAAACTTAGTGGTATTTATTTTATCTTTAGCTGTTTTAGTAGTTATTCATGAATTTGGTCATTTTATAACTGCTAAAATATTTAAGGTTTATGTTACTGAATTTTCAATTGGTTTCGGACCTGCAATATATACGACAAAAAAAGATGGAAAAGAAACTCGTTTTTCAATTAGAGGTGTACCTCTAGGTGGATATTGTTCGATGGTTGGAGAAAGTCTACCAGAATTTACTGAAGAAGAGTATAACCAATTAAGTGATAAAGATAAAGAACTAGTTGATTTATATAAAAGCGTACCAGAAAATAGACGTCTAGATGGTATTGCTAAGTGGAAACGCGCTATTGTAATGGTGGCTGGTGTTTTCTTAAATTATTTATTGGGTTTTGTATTAATTATTGTTTCTAATTCAATCGCTGACTTCCATTATGTTACTTCAAATGTAATTACCATTACTGATGAAAATTCAAATGCTTTTAAAGCCGGAATGACGGATGGATTAGAAATTGATGGCGTTAAGTTTGAGATATTCTTCGCTGATACAGAAAAGAAAGAAGAAAATTTTTCTTTGCCTGAATGGGTAAAATATGAAAAAGTCGAAAATGGAGTAAAAATATATACTGTTGGTTTAATTGATTGCTCATATAAAGAAGATAAGGTTGAAAACATGAACAATTTGCGTTTTGTTCTTATGGAAAGCCAACTAGAACAATTTAAACCGATGAATGACAAGGATTATATTACTTATACTTTCGTTACAAAAACGGATAGTTATGTTTTAACTATGAATTCTGTTAAAAATGAAAATCAAACATTTAATTGGCCTTCTACAGGTATTACTTTAAATTATTCTAACCATACTCGTAAATTGACTCCAAGTGAAGTTATTACTTATTCTTTAGAAGATACAGGGGAGTTTACAACAGCGATTTATACCTCGTTAGGATCTTTATTCACTAAAGAAGGAATTCAAAATGTAGGTGGCATAATTGCAATGTTTGATATTTCTTCAACGATGAATTCAAGAGGACTGTCTTATTATTTAATGTTCTGGGGATTGATATCTATAAATCTTGCAGTGATGAATTTGTTACCATTCCCAGGATTAGATGGATGGCATTTCTTAGTTATTATTATTGAATCAATTACAAGAAAAGAGTTGCCTAAGAAATTTAAAAATATTATGCAAACAATAGGTTTTGTTTTATTAATAATTTTAATGTTATTGATTACTGGTAAAGATATAATTATGAAAATAATTAAGCGCTAAGATAATTTGTTGAATTTAGAAAGGGAATGATATTATTTAATTGTAATATTTAGTAGTGTTATGGATGGCTTGTTTGAGAGATTTTTAAGAAAATTAGGTGTTAAAGATTTAGAATTATTTGAAAATTGTAAATTTAGTACATCTAAATATGATGCTAAAACAGATATTTTTAAAGGTACAATTGAAAATTCATCATTTTTTAAATATCAAGCAGCTCAAGAGTTATTATCAGCAATGGATAGAGCTCCGTTTAAACTGGATATTACTTTTAAATATCCAAATGGAATAAAACAAGAACAATTAATCGAATTATTAAAGGATGAATTTGTTTCTCATACTGGCTTAAATGAATCACTAATGCCAAAATTTAATTTTGAAAATAATACCATTGATCTAACTTTTTTTGGACGATCACATCAAAAGAATCTTGAACCAGTTGTACAAATGTGGGAAGAGTTGTTTGAGGACTTGCAAATTCAATATGATATAGTAACATCGATTGATTATAAAAATGAGGAATTAAAACGAAGAGAACAAAAGGTATTATCATTATTGCCATCAATTAAAGAAGAATATGAAAAAACATTAGCTAATCGATATCAAAACGAAGTTACTTCTCAAAGAACAAAAGGCAATTACGTTGATATGAAATTAAAAGATGTCAATGAAAATAGCGGTAATATTCGTATTGTGGGTAAGATATTTCAAGCTGAGTCAAGAACATCAAGAAAGAATAAAAAGATATTAAATTTCTTTGTATATGACAAAACTTATTCTATAGAATGTATCGCTTTTGAAAATAGACGTAATTTTAAACCTGAATTTTTTGAAGAACTTGAAGCTAAAAAACCATCTGTTGAAATCAAAGGTTTTGTTTCAAGATCACAATATAATAATGAATTGCAATTGAAAGCTGATTATATATGTGTAAATGATGAATTTACATTAGAAGATGATACTGAAGATACTTCACCTGAAAAAAGAGTAGAATTACATTTACACACTAAAATGTCAACGATGGACGCGGTTTCGACAATTACAGATTATTGTTTGCAAGCTAAAAAATGGGGAATGAAAGCAATAGCTTTAACAGACCATGGTAACGTGCAGGCTTTTCCTGAAGCTCAAAAAATAGGAGCAAAAACAGGATTAAAAATACTTTATGGTTCAGAATTATACATGGTTGATGAGCAATTAGATTATGTTTTTAATCCAAGCGATGTTATTTTAAATAAAGCTACGTATGTTGTATTTGACTTTGAAACAACAGGTTTAAGTGCAAGATATGATCGTATTATTGAATTTGGTGCGGTCAAGTTTAAAGACGGCATTATAGTTGATAATATTGACCTATTTATCGATCCGGAGATAGAAATTCCTCAAATGATTGTAGAAAAGACACATGTAACTAATGCGATGGTTAGAGGAAAAACTAAAATTAAAGAAGCGTTAAAAATTATGAAAGAATTTATTTGCGATGCAATCCTTGTAGCGCATAATGCTTCTTTCGACTATGGTTTTTTAAACGAGGCTTTTAAAAATAATAATCAAGAAGAAATAAAAAATCCAGTGATTGATACCTTAGCATTAGCGTGGTATATGTTCCCTAACGCTAAAAGTCACTCATTAGGAGGATTATGTCGTCAATTTGGTGTTGAATATGATGAATTATCAGCCCATAGAGCTAATTACGATGCTGAGGTGTTAAATGAAGCTTGGCAAGCGATGCTTGTTAAGTTGACTCAAAATAATATGGAACTTAAGCACAAAGAATTGCTCGATTTAAGAAATGATCAAATCTTAAAAAATGCTCGAGTTAAACATTGTATTGCTCTTGCTAAAAATCCTCAAGGATTAAAAGATTTGTTTAAAATTATTTCTTATTCATGCACAGATTATTTTGCCTCGATTCCAAGAATTCCACGTCGCATCATTGAGAAATATCGCGAAAATCTTATTATCGGTTCTGCATGTTTTAATGGTGAAGTTTTTGATGCGGCTATGACACGTTCAGAAGCGGTTTTAAAACAAAAGATGAAATTCTATGATTATATTGAAGTACAACCTTTAGAAAACTACGATTTTTTAATAAATGATCATCAAGTGACTTCAATGGATAAAATAAAACAATATGTTAAGGATGTAATTAAAGCCGCGAAAGATATTAATAAATTAGTTGTGGCAACTTCTGATTGCCATTATGTTAGACCTTCTTCAAAAGAGTTTAGAGATGTCTATATATATGCTAAAGCAGTAGGTGGAATGAGACATCCTTTAAATCCTAATCGTCGTGAAAAGCAAGCGCATTATGAGAATCCTAATCAACATATGAGATCAACTGATGAGATGCTAGAAGCTTTTAATTTTATTGATGAAAGTCTTGCCAAAGAAATTGTGATAACCAACACCAATAAAATCGCTGATATGTGTGAGGTTTTATATCCATGTAAGAGTGAATTATATCCTCCTAAAATCGAAAACTGTGATAATAGGTTGGTTGAAAGAGTATATGCAAAAGCTCATGAAATGTATGGTAATCCTTTACCAGATCTTATTAAGAATCGCTTAGAAGCTGAATTAAAAGGTATAATAAAATATGGTTATTCAGTTCAATTTTTTATTGCTAGTGAAATCGTAAGACGAGCCAATGCTGATGGATATATTGTGGGTTCTAGAGGTTCTGTAGGCTCATCATTTGTGGCAACTATGGCTGATATAACCGAGGTTAATGCACTACCTCCACATTATTTATGTCCTAAATGTAAATATCTAGAACAGGTCAACGATTCTAATATAAAATCTGGATACGACCTTCCAAATAAGAAATGCCCTCATTGCGGCGCGGATATGATGCAAGATGGTCAAAATCTTCCATTTGCTACATTCTTAGGTTTTAATGCGGAAAAAGTTCCAGATATTGATTTGAATTTTCCAGGTGATTATCAAGGTAAAGCCCACTTATTGACTAAAGAATTTTTAGGTGATTCCGGAAATGATGCCTATCGAGCAGGTACAATTGAAACTGTTGCTGAAAAAACGGCATATGGATTTGTTTTAGGTTATTTAAGAGATGGATTGCATATTGATGAAAATAGTGTTTCAAATGCTGAAAAAACTAGAATCGCTATTGGATGTCAAGATGTAAAAAGAACTACCGGTCAACATCCAGGAGGAATTATTGTTATTCCAGCAGGTTATGATGTGTTTGATTTTACCCCATATCAATATCCAGCGGATGATTTAAATGCCACATGGAAAACTACTCACTTTGATTTCCATGCGATTCACGATAATGTTTTAAAGTTGGATTTATTAGGTCACGTAGATCCGATAGCTTTAAAATTCTTAGGAGATGTCACTGGTATTGATCCACGACACGTTCCAATGAATGATAAAAAAGTTATTTCCATCTTTTCTAGTCGTGACGCGTTACAATGCAAAGAAAATTATTTAAATGAAACAACCGGAGCACTTGGTCTTCCAGAATTTGGAACAGCTTTAACTCGTCAAATGCTAGAGGAGATTAAACCTCAAACCTTTGCTGATTTAGTTTTAATTTCAGGCTTAAGCCATGGGACTGATGTTTGGTCAGGAAATGCTCAAGATTTATTAAGAAATAAGATATGTGATGTCAATGGTATTATCGCTTGTCGTGATGATGTTATGCTATTTTTACAAGCGCATGGTATTGAAAACTCAATGGCGTTTAAGACTATGGAATCAGTTAGAAAAGGCCGTAAGATTCCTCCAGAATTTATGGATACTTTAATTGAACATCACATTCCTGATTATTATATAGAGTCTGCGAATAAGTGCAAATACTTATTCCCAAAAGCTCACGCAGTAGCTTATGTTACTATGGCAGTAAGAATAGCGTGGTATAAACTTTATCAACCTCTAGCGTATTATGCGTGTTTCTTTTCAACAAGAGCAAAGCAATTTGATTTAAATGCTATGATGGGTGGAAGAACAGAAATTATTAATAAATTAAATGAAATCAAAGATAGAAAAGCTAAAAGATTACAAACTCCAAAAGATGATGAAATTGATAAGACCTTGCATATCGCGTTAGAGATGGTTGAAAGAGGTTATAAAGTCAGTAATATAGATTTGTATAAATCTGATTATCGCAATTTTACTATCGATAAAGAAAATAATGCTATTATTCCACCATTTATAGTAATAGATGGTTTAGGTGAAGTCCCTGCTAAATCAGTCGTAGATGCAAGAAATAAAAAGAAATTTGTTTCTCAAGAGGACTTAATTGCTAGAACTTCATTAAATTCAACAACTATTGAAACTTTAAAAAAATTGCATGTTTTGGATGATTTGCCAGAGGAAGATCAAATTAGATTATTCGATTTTTAATTAGATGATATTTAATTGACAAGGTTTATAAATTAGAGTAATATAGCCTTGTCAACATTGGGGCTGTAGCTCATCTGGGAGAGCGCATCCATGGCATGGATGAGGTGGCGAGTTCGAGCCTCGTCAGCTCCACCAAAATTATAATTTACGCCTATTTATAGGTGTTTTTTATTATTGGTCGCTTGCCGTGATACTGTTTTGATGTATACGTTAAAATTTAACACGTATAATAAAAAAAGAAAAAGATAATCAGAAATA
>CABUOQ010000038.1 GCA_902493275.1 uncultured Bacillota bacterium
ACATGTTATTATCTCTTGCCCTTCTTCTACTATTATTGTGCCTCCGCACATCTTACATCTTATTCGATTCATTCTCTTGTCCCCGTCTTTTTTTATTGTATCATATTGTATAAAATATGTACATTTATAATAAAAAAATATATGAAAGTGCCGGTATTTCTATATGTTTATTTGTAATGCTTGTAATTAAATAAGACATAATAAAAAACGTGAATATTATTTCACGCTTTAAGTAATTTTCTTATATATTTAGTTAGATATATGTCACATAAAATATATAATTTTTTCGAGATTTGAAATTATTAACTACAAATTTTTCTTCTGCGGTATAATAAGCAATTATCGATTGAGTAACATGGTCACGAATAATAACATCTTTTTTCGATTTATTATTGTTTTTTATATCAGGCAAATTATCTACATAATTATTAATACATGATTCTAAGGTTTCATTAACTTGTGAAACAGGACACCATGAATTATAATTTTCAGAAACATAACCTTGTTCTTCGTTAAGATCAGTTGCTTTAACTTGAACTCCGATAGGATATTGTTTTTGAAATAATAAGGCATTATCACTCGTCCATTTTTCTGTTACATGTTGGCAATATCCATCATCATCTTGATCTATATCATTAGCAAGAATTTTTAAGAATAAACTAGTATGACGATAAGCATAAATATAAATTCCTTTTTTAAAAGTATGTCCTTTTGATTTTGTTTCAGTTGGTCGATATACTAATAAAAAATCATAGATACCTAACATATCTTCGTTTTTTAGTTTGAGGAATATTTGTGAATCGCTACTACCGTCTGGAGTATAAAATATTGGTTCAAATATACCATTATCACCTGAACCAAAAGCGTTAACAAATCTTTGCTCAGCATAGAATTGTCCTGGTTGAAGATCATCTGCAGCCACTTTGGTTGGATTAAAAATAATATCTGTGTTCGGCGCTGGGTCATTTCCAGTTAAAGGCCCATCGGTACCAACAACTATTAGATCTTTACGATATCTTCTTTGCAAACGTACTTGAAGATACTTTGAACTTAATTCAGTGAAGTCAATATTTCTAATAATATAGCAATATGGATATGTTTGGTTTAATGGAGTTGCGGAATTAATATTGTTAACAATTGTATTTCCAGCAGGTATTTCATAGATATCTTCATTAATAAATCTAAAAACATTGCTAGTATTGTTATATATATTTTGAATATCTTGTTCAGAACTATTATCGTCAACACCGGTAATGATTTTAATTGTTCTAATTTTTTCGATGCATAATCTTATAGGTCGATTGGCAACATTATTATTTCCATTGTTTTTGGCTCCTAAATAAGTTAAATCGCTAGAAGTACTCGACCCTAAATCATCCAAAGTAATTAATACTTTTCCGCTTAGTTTAGTGAAAATTCTATCAGATCCAGTTGAGGATGCAATTTTTTCAGGAAGGTTAGTAAATATTGCGTTATTACTAGATTGATTTGATGATAAAGCGCTATTGCCTACAAATAGATAAAAGTTATATAAACCATCACCATATAGATTTTTTATCTTTTCAATGACGCTTTCTTCGATTTTATAAAAGCTCGGCCAATCACCACCCCAACTACAAGAACCATATGACCAAGCAATTTGGTAAGTTATGGATTTATATCTATTAATATTTAAATTAGAATACATTGCTACTTTAATACTACTAGTAGTAACACCGGATTCAGTATAGTTATCTAGTTGTTCAGCTTTATACATCGTATATATATATTTATCATCATAATCTGAATTACTTGATTGATGATATTCAGCTTGCATCCTAACTGCATCACGGCCACCATGACTTACATTAGAACCAGCATTTGGATTTTTTCCATTAGAATAAATAGGAAATAATCTAATGACATTATCTGAATCGGCATATAGATCAAAACTCTTCATTAAATCAAAGTATCTAGCAACATCATAAGATCTAAAAGCCCCACGTATATTTTCTTTTCGATTATCATCACTATTTTTTATTGTATTGACAAAGCTTGGTAGATAATAATTGCTATTACTATGCTCGACATATACCCAACTTGGGAAAGTGTAGTTATACCAACCATTTGAGTCACCCATACTAGTGTATGGTTTTTTTGATACTTTTTCAAATGTCTCATATGAGAAGTTAGCATCAACATCAATTTTAATTGGTAAAAACCTTCCGTTTTCATATGCAGTATCACTCCAAAAACCAAAGCGATCATATCTATGTTGGTTTCTATTAAGATACTTTTCTCCACTATCACTATTATAATTTGTCATTTTTTGAGTTTTATCAAGCTCAGGATCGCCAATATAACAACGATTAAATGTGCTGCCATCGATTGAATAGTAATTAGCTTGATTCCATTCTGAATTACTTGAGTAATATGTGTCATATACGTTATTCGCATTGCGGTCTAGATAAAGATCATTATATGTTTCGCTTCTAACTTTTTTTATATATCCTTGATCGCCTATTAAATTATTAGAATTTGTGGGTGTATTAAAAGTATAAACAGTATTACCATTACTATCGGTTACGACATTATTTGCTAAATCGTATTTTGGCTCTAGACATCCATATAAATCTTCAGGTTTAGTGGAAGAAGTTCCTTCTAAATAGTCAAGATAATCATTTAAGTAAATTGTACTTGGAAATAAATAAATAGTATATTGTTTCATTATTATTTTTTTATTTCCTTCACTATATGAATAATTTTCTTTAATATCATCTCTTAATACTTTTTCACTTTGTTTTTCAGTTTGAGTTGTTAAAACATACCATGATGAAAAAGCCATGCCCACACAAGCAAGTAAAACAATAAAAGATGAAATAAAAGCAAATCTTTTTCTCATATTTCTATACTCCTTGTAATAAATCTATTTGGAAGTAAGAAGGCTCATTGTTCTTCTGTGCTTCATCTAATCTTTTTCTCAAAGCCTGATATTTTTCATCTGTAGTAGGTCTTAATCCTTCCCGATAGGTGAAAAAACTATTTAAAATAACCGTGCTTAACTTAAAAGTATGAACCCCATCACTATATTCATAATTTGTGCTGCCGTCATAATTCGCTTGTCTAGCAATTGCCCCTAAATCTTTATATTGAGTGGCTAAATCATCGTTATTAGCAATATTTAATTTATCTAAAGAATAGTATGTTTGGCTTGGAACAATATATTCATTTAATAAACCTGTAACAGATATTCTAAAACCAAAGAATAAATCCTCAGGCAATATGCTTGGCGATAAATTACTTACTTGCTTGAACTTTATTGATAAATCAGTATCGACAGTTACTTCAGACTTGTTGGTTTGTGTATTGAAAGCTTCTTTATAAAAGGATATTCCAGTTAAAGTCGAAGCAAAGATGTCATTTCCTTCATCTAAGACAGCAACACTAGGAAGAATGAATTCGAAATTTCCGCAATTGTTTGCCGCAGTGATCATTACATCTACTTTAATAGTGGTGTTATTTCCAGTAGAAAAATCCCATAAAGAATAACCAACTCCTAATATAGTAGGAACAACGGCAATACATGATGCAATGGCTATTATTGAGTGCAAATGTTTTCTAGCCATTATCAACCACCTCATCATTCTTACCATTGTTTTCTTTTTTACTCACATTTTTTGCAAATTTCTCATAGAAATTAGCTTCTTTTAAAGTGACAATCTTTCTCTTTATTAAGGATTTCTTTAATAAGACAACATCATTTTCATATGGATAATACCAATCTTTTGGTTCAAAGGCGTATGTCTTTACATTCATTGCTGTAAGACGCTCTTCAATAAGCTTCATTATTGATAAATGCTTCCTATTACTCTTAATTTTAAATGTTTCATATTCAATATGGTCTTTTTCTTCATTAGCAATTAAGATTAGACATAAAGTTTTTCCTCTAATTAAAAATTGAGCAAGTAATTTTCGTTTATATCTAAATGATTCTTTTTTCCAACTAATATGTGAATGAACACCTTTATATGTCAAAAAAGTATTTTTCATATCTGAATACCATTCTTTTATAGGGTCGGCAGATTGCATTAATTTTGACATAAAACTACGATTATATCGTATCACATGTTCTTGTTGCTCAATTGCCTCATTTTTACAATGCTCAGCGACATATAACATTCTCTTACGATACATTTTATCGATTTTAACTTCTGATAAATCGACGATAAGTATAAACAAAAGACTAAATGTCCAGGCAATAATTCCGATATTAGATGAAAAATAGAAAGCCATAAAACCTAACCATAAGTTATTATAGCCATTATATTTACCAATGATTTGTTCGAATTTTAGATTGGATTCAAATGTAAATGATCCCGTATTAGCATCACCTTGAGTCGTATAATAAGTTGTTCCATCTTCAACGCGAATATTTACTATTCTATGGACATAGACTATATCACGATTTTCAAAAGCTACTACATCAAATAATTTTAAATCTTCTTCGGATTCAACTTTATCAATTCCAACTAAAGAAAACGTTTTAATTTGATTGTCAGGAAGGCTATCATAGTTTTGATGATTAGGATTTTTAGTTTCCATAGAACCTGTTCTAATAACTAAATAAGTCGTATTATTAATGAACACCTGATTACCATTTACTCTATAAATAGTAGCGCAAACGCCTAATGCTAATATACATGTAATTATCACACCAAAAAAAGTATCAATTAAAATTTGATATTTATGTTCTTTTTTTAATTTTTTTTGCAAAAAATCAAAAACATCTTTATATTTATCGGTGTGGTTTTGATACTCACTACAAACTTCTTGTTTCAAATTACTATCTTCATGTCCGTATAAAATATGTTTCAATTTATATTTGACATAAATTGTAAATAGTATTGAAAAGGAAGCTGTCATACCAATGATGACAGCTATCGAAATAATTAATGATATTGTCTCCATTGAAAGGCGTCCCTCCTTTATAAAATACTTACATGGACTTAGTATATCCATGTAAGTATATAATTAGTAAAATAAGATAGAATTATTTACATAATTGTGACGACTTGGAATTCAAGAATTAAATCACCAGTATTACCGTTATATTCTTTATCAGCAGTAACATTATCTTCTGCTTCACCTGTTATAAGGTTAACCATTTGCTTATAAGCGACCATTGTTGTTGGTTTAAGAATTTTACTGCCATCGCCTGTAGCTTCAGCTGCTGCATAATATCTAAACATATTAGATACATTATAAGATAATGTGACTGATGTATTATCACCGCTTGTTGCTGGTGCGCCTGTGGTTGCATCTGCAGTGAATACATAGTAATCATCAGTAGAATGTTCGTGATTAGTTATTCCTTGTATTGTAGTATTTCCAGAAAGACCAGCTTTATCAGCGGTAACGTATCTACCTAGTGTAGTTTTTTTGATGTAGACGTTAAACTTATATACTATTTTAGCTTTAACATCATTATAGCTCGTAGTATTAAGTGTCCATGTAGCGGAAACATCTGTAGCGTTTTCAGTACCTTCTTTTAAACTAACCCCATCAGTTGTAACTTCAGTGGATTTTGTTCCTTGATCTAAGACAAGGCTGTAAGTCTTACCATCATTTGCCATTGTACCAAAACTGATTGCGTGTTGAATAGTAATATCATTGATAGATAAATCTGCTCTTACATCGGAATCAAACATCCATGCAGAGAAACCACTTCCGACGATTGCCACAAAAGCTAAAGAGGCAATACTTGTTCCCAATAATCTTCTTTTTAACATAATAAATCCTCCTTTAATGTTAAATGCATAAAAATTATATTCAATAGAAAATTTTTAATGCAACAAAAATTATATATTTGTTATTTTCGTAACCATTCGTAACCAACTATGTTCTTGTAAAAGTTCTTGACATAGTCAATAATATAATATATGGAATACACTCTTGAGAATAAAAAAATATTATTTATAGAGGATGATAAGACTCTATTAGATAAAATGAGCGATTATTTTGATAAAAGTGGTAATGAAATATTCACTGCGGAGAATTTAAAACAGGCAAAAAACATTATTTCAAATGAATCGCTTGACATAATTGTGCTAGATGTTATCCTTCCTGATGGAGATGGCATTGAGTTTTTAAGAAAGATGAAAAACTCCACTCCAGTTATAATTATGTCATCACTAGATGAAGAAGAGGTAATACTTTCAAGTTATACTGGTGGAGCGATAGATTATATTATTAAACCATGCTCGATGAAACTATTAGAAGTGCATATGGCTCTAAGATCATCTTCTAAATCAAAATCTATTATTTCTTCTTTTGGCTTAGAATTAGATGTTAAAAAAAGATGTTTAACTTATAAAAAGAAGAATATACAACTCACGGGAAGTGAATTTAATATACTTCATTTTCTTATGAGCCATGCTGGAAAGTTTTACCATTCAGAAGAAATTTATGAAAATGTATGGCGTGCACCTAGTTTAAAAACAACAACTATTAAAAGACACTTATCCACTCTTCGATGCAAATTAAAAGAGGCGACAAAATTGAATCTTATCGTAACTGAATTTGGTAAGGGATATTGTTTTACATTAGAGGATTAAAATGAAAAATGAGAATTTTTTAAAAAAGATATTACTTGTATTATGTTTTATACTAGTTATATGTGGATTTATTGGAGTTAATACTTATTCTAATTCAAGAGTTAGAGATATTGATGAGAGACACTATAGAATTGATAATAATGAAATAACATATTTAAGTATCTTAGATATTGTAGATTGTCATTATTTGACTAAAGTTAATTATGTTCCTAATGAATTTGTAAAAAATCTTGAAAAAAGTAAAATCATTGATTTGAATGAACAATATAAATTTGCCAATAAAGGTACTTTAATTTATGTTATTGAGAACTTGGATCCATATTTGAGCGATTTTTATACTAAAGCAGATAGATTAGATTATTTACTACAGGGCGATAATAATTGGCATCTTAATTTATATATTCCTCCTTGTTTTTCTGCTAGCGCAATATATGTTAATTCTGTTTTAGTTGGAGGCGGCGGTTCTTTTTCTAATTATAGTTATATTAATTATTGCGACTATGATAAAGTTGATAAGGAATTTAAAAGCGGTTCTGAACCGATTAATATCGACTTAAGCTTTTATACAAAAAGAAAAGGTATTTCTGAGGATTTTATTGAAAGATCAAAGATTATCACCATTCATTATGAGACGAAAGAAAATCAAATATCAGGGTTAATTACTTATCCAATCATTGGTCCAGAAGAGAAAATAAAAAGCATCACTACCGAAACTGAATTAATATTAATTACATTTACTTTTACTATTATTTTAGTTGCTTCGTTATTTGTCTTTATTTGCTTTTTAAAAAGAAACAAATCCTTTATTCCTTATATTTTTATGGTTTTGAGTTTGCTTTTATGCTCGGGATGTTTTTTATTAATTAGATATCAAATATCTGCGCCGATAATTGTATTAATATTATTTTTATTATCGCCATATCTATTTTTAGGATCATACGGATTTACTTTAAATTCAAAAATTAAGAATGTAAATTTAGCTGTGATAACTTTTGGACTTGCTCTTATTAATTATATTTTTACCATAATAGAGATATTAAATAAAACTATTACTTGGTTTAATCCAATTATAATTGCAATAAAAGTTCTATTAGTTGCAATGTTTGTTATGATGCATATAGTACATTATTATAAAACAAGAAGTATATCAAAATTGTCTAATGCTTTAGTTCCGATATCAATTTGTTTTGTTGTGTCATTTTTCTTTGTTGACAATTATTATCGCGATTTTTTCAACTTATTAGTTCAAAGTGGAATAATTATTTTAGGATTAGTCTTAATTATTGGGACTTCTTATTTCTTAGAACTTGAAAGAATGAATCGATATTTAACAAAAAACTTAGAATTAGAAGTAAATAGACAAACAAAGAATTTGCAAATGATTGTTGATGAAAAGAATTTGATTTTAAAATATATATCGCATGACATGAAAAAAATCGCCCATAGCGCTGATTATTTTATAGATGTTTTAAAGCAACAAGAAGTTGAGAAAGAGAATATTAAAACTTTGGATATTATCAAACAAAAAAATAATAGCCTTTATGAAGGCTTGTCTGAAATCGGAAAATATTTAAAAAATGACATTGTTATTGAAAAACCAAGTATTATAAACGTTAAAAAATTGGTTGAAAATATTGTCAAACAATTACAGCCAGATTGCGAAGCCAATAATGTCTTTTTAGAGTGTGAAACCAGTGAAGTCAAAATTTTTGCCAAGAATGATACATTGAAATCGGTAATTGAAAATTTAATATTTAATTCTTTAGAACATTCCAATTGTTCGGTAATTTCAATTAAAGTTTACAAAAGAAAAGGATTATGTTATATCGTAGTTAAAGATAATGGTAAAGGTTTGCAAGATAATGTTGATATCTTTAAACCTTATTATACTTCAGAACAAAATGATGTTAATACGGGTTTAGGTTTATATCTTTGTAAGGAAGGACTAGAAGCTATGGGTGGTAGTATCATTTTTGAAAATGATGAAAACTTTCTTACTTTCATTATTACTTTACCGGCTGAATAATTATTTAAGTTAGTTTTCTTATGTTAATAAGATTTTTGCTAATATAAATTTATATATCTAACAAAATTAATAATTTGATTAAATAATTTGCTTGGAAATTAAATCGATAAATTCAATTTCTTTTTTTAGCGATGATCAAAAGATCCCTTTTCCCGGTAGTTTTTTCTTCATAGTCTTCTTGATAAAATATGATATCCATACTATTTTCGTTCAATATACTTTTAACTTTTTTTGAGCCTAATGCGCTATAAATAAATTCATGAGAAAACATATTCCCTACTATAGTACCGGCATTTTTTCCGTGTGTGAAAAGAAAATAACCATTGGGATTTAATAATGAGGACACCATTTTATATATTTTTTCTTGCTGAGATTCTTCAATGTGCCAAATACTATCAAAAGCAATAATTGCGTCAAATTTTTCTGTACTTGTAAAATAAAGAAAATCTTTTTCGATAAATATGGCGTTTGATAAATGCCGTTTTTTTGCATTTGCTATCATTTTATCTGAAATATCAATCCCTACAATAGAAAATCCACTTTGACATAAAAAACTATCTATTGGATATCCTGTGCCGCAACCAATGTCTAAAATATGAGCATGCTTAGGAAGAGATTTGCAAAATTCTTTAATACAGTTATTGATCGTAGTTTTGTTGCGATATGAATTCCAATCTGAAATTATACTATTATAAGATTCTTTATTTATTTCTGCTTGTTTCATAATCTTTCCTTAATTTTATATATCAACTAAGCTATTAAATTCTAATTTTTCCTTTAATAAATTTTACTTTATTATCATTATAAACGCAATAAAATTATCTTATTACGTAAGGAGTTATCAATATTTTAATAATTGTTAAGGATAAATGAAATTGTAAAAAATAACTAATATATGTTAATAAAAAAACATTTTGTAAATTGCTACAAAATGTCAAGTATTTATTTATATGGTGCCAGCTACTGGAATCGGACCAGTGATTAGGGGTTACGAATCCCTCGTTTTGCCACTGAAACTAAGCTGGCATCCATATAATTATAATAATAAATGAAATAAATAGTCAAAATAATTTAATAACTTAATTATTTTATTTATAAGTATCCTTAGAATTTTTTAGTAATAATATTTTTTAAAGCGAGTTTGTCAACTTTGAAGTTTCTGTTTT
>CABUOQ010000039.1 GCA_902493275.1 uncultured Bacillota bacterium
AATTGCTAGTCTAAATCCTTTTAGATATCGTGGTTATTATTATGATAATGAAACTCAGTTATTCTATTGCAACTCTAGATATTATTCACCTGAACTTTGTAGGTTCATAAGTCCTGATAGTATCGAGTATTTAGACCCTCAAAGTATCAATGGATTAAACTTATATGCGTACTGCATGAATAATCCTATTATGTATGCCGATCCTAGTGGTCATTCACCAACTGCGTGGTGGGAATGGGCATTAGCTGGGGTTGCTGTTGCTGGATTAATCGTTGGATCGATATTTACATGTGGTACTCTTGCTGGAGCTGTACTTGCAGGTGCTGCTATCGGCGCAGGAATATCCTTGGGCACTCAAGCGTTCAGTGGTGAATTAAATTGGGGACAATTTGCTTTAGACACTGGCGTTGGTGCAATTACTGGATTGATTGGTGGTAGCGGTGTTTCACGAGGGGTTGCTACATTATTAGGTGGCGTTGTAGGTGCTGGTTCTAACTTTGTTTCTCAATTAATTACAGGAACAGAACTAGAAGATATTTCGGTTATGCAAATTTTGGCCGCAGGTGCAATTGGTGCAATTTCTGGTTTTATTGGTGGCGCTGGTGCTAGAAATAAAGCCGCAATTAACCAAGGGAAAGGCGTTCAAGCTGCAACGAAGCAATTAAATAAAGTTGTTCGTAGAATTGCAAATGGATATAGATATAATGCAACAACAGCTCAAGTTGCATTCACAAACGCTATGAATGGATTGACAAACGCAATTTCTTCTCAAATGGGAAGAATGTTAGCAACAGCAATGATATCTTATGGTGTATCAACTGTAGCGTTTGCAGGAATAGATGCTGGATTCGATTATCTAGGTTGGTGGTTCTTCTAAAGGAGGGAATAAAATGTCAAATTTCTTTATACTTAATATATTCTTTTGTTTTCTTATTATTGCAATCCCAATTTTTATGCAACGAACATCATATCAAAGTATTGATGAAAGAAAATTTAAAAAATATAAAATTAAAAAACTTGTTTTTTTATTTAAAGGTATGCAAGGAGAATCGGCTAGTACTTATGGTGTAATTTTGCCAATGTTAATAATCCAAATTCAAGGGTATGTTTTAGGAATTTTAACTTTGACTTTTGTGATTATTAATGAATTCGTGAAAATTATAGATGAACCTATTGGAATAGTTATTATTGTTTTATTTGTCAGTACACTACTTTCAATAATAATTACAATAATTACTGGAATAATAAGTAAAAAAAGATAAAATAATTAACACAGACTTGCGTGAGTGTGATTGTCTTAAAGAGACAGTTGCACTCTTTTTACATTTTAAACAACAAAAAAGACAACCTATATTTTAGGATTGCCTTATTGGTATGATTAAGATTCTATATTGTAATATTTATATAGTTGTTCTAATTCAATAGTTATTCCTTTTGCATTTAATAAATTAACACGATTATTAAATAATATATTAATCATATGTTTTCTTTCGTTATCCTCAGCTAAATGTATTTTTCTATGACATTTTGGACATAGCACAACATAATTTTCTAATATCTCGATTGATGTATCAAAATCGTTAGAAAATTCTCTTGGAATTAAATGATGAATTTCTAAATAGTTTTGATGAGTTTCTTTAGAAGTGAAATAAGTGCACATTTCACAATCTTGTAATACACACTTATAATCTGAATTAAGTTTTGCTATTTTCTTCAATGATCCTGTAACTTGTATTAATTGTTTTTGACCTTCTTCATCGGTAGCATCGATTTGTCCAATTGAATCAATTTCTTCCATTGATAATGTGTTAGATATTTCAACAATTGGCATAGGTGAATTTGTTAATTTACAATAAATGACTTGAAATACACTTCTATTTTTATCAGTATCATAAATAAATTTTCTTAGTTCTGATTCGTTTATATTATATAAGTCTTTATACGCATTAATTAAAACATCAATAAATTCATCAAACCCATTAAATTGTTTATCAACTAAAGAATTAACAACATATAAAAGTATTGCGTTATCAATTAATGTTCCAGGAATATAATTTCCACCATTTCTATATTTGTAACTTACTAAGCATTTATTACTCATGTCCTCACAATTGTGTAATAAATTATAAGTAATATAATCAGCTAATTTATTTTTTTCTTCATCTAATGAATTTTTATAGATTTCTAGAAAATTAATGTCATTATATGGTTCAAAGAAACTATCTAAATAAAGATATTCATATTTAAAAATATCACTTTTTTTAAATGAATCACATTTAGAATAACTAATAAAGTCTTTAATAATATTTTTGATTTCTGAATCTTTATATCCTGCGGCTCTCCACATATCATAAACATATTTAACTCTATTGATAATATAATTTGGTTTGTCATCAAAATATCCGCAAAGGATTAATAGAATACACAATAATTTTTTATCTTCATCACTCAAAGCATCGTTATCTAACATTTTGCCAAAAACAATACCTCTACTAGTTAGTTGATAAGCATCATCAACCACTCTAAAAAATTCAGATTTTCTCATATTAACTGTATGTTGCTTTTGTTTTTCCTGATTGGCTCTTGTTGGAGATTGAATCCATTCAGATCGTTTAATTCCTTCAACTCCTTTAATAACCTTAAAAGAAGCACCAAAACCTTTATATTCGTTTCCTTTTTTGGTTAATAAAGCTCTGCAATTAGTTCCAATAAAAGCAAAAATTTTACCAGAGGCTCCTTTGCCAATTGAATGATAATTATTATAAAAACTTGGGTTTGAACATAATTCAATGTATAGTTCTTTTAATTCCATATTTACTGCCTCACTTCACAAATAAAGATAAATTCTTTGTGTTCTTTAAAATCTGTTTTGCCAGTGTTAAAGAATTTGTAGTTATATTCTTTTTTAATGACTTTTCCTTTGCTTTCCAATATATTTATTATTTCTTGCTCTTGAATTTTATTATTTGATGCTGTACTTTTTGCAGAATATGTATTGTTATAAGATACAATAATTATTTTGCAATCTAATGAATCTATTAAATCTTTAAAAAGTAAAGGAGCTTTTGATCTTGAATAACCACTTTTTAGTTCGTCTCTTTTGAATTTCATAGAGTTCCCTTCAAACTCGGTAGGTTTGTTCCATCTTGCTAGATTTTCTAGCACATGATAGAAGTTAACATATTGTCTTGCGTTGTATGGGGGATCTAGATATACAATATCTGCTTTGATGCTTTTTGCCAAAGTATTAGCGTCTTCTGAATAAACTACACAATTCTTGAGATTCTTGATATCTAACATAGATAATTTAAAGTTGGTATCATTTGGTGTTTTCTTTAGATATGCTTCAAAGTGTCCTACGGTATTTGCTATTTTATCTGTAGCATAAAGTAGAGAAGTAAGTAGAATATAATATTCTCTTTCATTTAATTTTCCTTTCATTAGTTCAATATCTTCACGAATATAACCAATTTTTTTAGCGTCGTTTAATGAAAAATACTTATTTGCATAAATATTTGAAAAATAGTTTTCTTCAATTTCTTCATAGTTTAATGAATTGTATTTATTTAATATATTGTTAAGTTTATCAATATCAATATTTTCATTTGAAAACCACGCTTTATAAGAAACATAATTTGAATACAATAAATCATTTACTATAACTGGATTTCCCATATTAGCAAATTCATAGGCTACGACACCTGTCCCAGCAAATAAATCAGCGACAACATAATCTTTTGAATATTCAATCTCTTCTAAACATTTAACAATATTGGATAGCATAGAACTTTTATTTCCAATATATCTTCTGTTTTTAATATTTATCATTCAAGGGCACCTCCCTTGAAGTAAACAATTATTTCTCTTTCAGAAGCGTTTCTATCTATTTTGTTATAACTTGCACTTCGGTAATGATAGTTGATATCAATGACTTCTATTAAGTCTTTGTTTTTATAAAGCCAGTAAGAGAGTGGCTCGTTTTTCTTTCCACGTTTTTCTAAAACATTAGATAAAATAAATGGCTTATTAATATTAATTAAATGATTTAGAAAATCTAATAATTTGTATTCTAAATCAGTAGACCATCCGTTGTTTTCATTATATACAGCAGTAGTAATTAAATATGGTGGATCCATATATACAAAATCTACTGTTTCAGCTAATTCATAAATATTTTTAGAATAGAATTCATCACATATAAATTCATAATCAAAGGTAGAAATTTTTAAATTATAATTTTTAATTTTGTTGATATTATTTTTGTTTAAATCTGTTTTTCCAACTGGTAAATTAAAATTTCCAAGGTTAGAAAATCTAATATCATTATTAAAACCATAGACCATTAGTAAATAAAGTAGTTTATTTGCTTTGTCTGTTGATTTGTCTTTTAATGAATTATAATCTTCTCTAAGTTTATAAAAAGCGATTTCGTTGTATTTCTTTAAGCCATTATTTGGATTTGTATCTTGTAAATTGTTTTTATAAAATTTATATCCAAATTTTGCAGAATAAGATAAATTATATTTTTTTATAAGACTTTCAATATCTGATAAAAACTTATTAAAATCTACTTTAGCTAAGTAATTTAATAAATCAATAATTTGCTTCCTATTATCTACAAAATATACTTTGTTAGCATTTGCATTAATTCCTACAGTAGCCCCACCACAAAAAAGATCTAATAGGGAGTATTGATTTTTTGGAAAATATTTAATTATTTGATTTAAAATACGATATTTGTTACCAGTATAATTTAATGGGGATTTAATAAAATTTACATTATTTTTAGGATTGTTGTTTGTTATATTTAAATCTGTTGTTCTTTCACTAGACATATAAACCTCAATTCTTGTCTAATTGTTGTATAGCAGAGATGTAATTATGTACACCTATTGTTTTAATAGGCGGTCTTTCATGTTTTAAAGATACAAATAACTAATATATAACCAAAAACACCTTATAACTATTGCGGTTAATTAAGGTGTTTTTTTGATTTTATATAAAAAAATAAACTTTTTTTCATTTTGACCCCCTCAAAACGATGTTGAAACGTCCGTTACTATTGAGGGGACATAAAATTTTCTTGATAAATTTTTATAAATAGGTCCATAAAAGTGCTTATAACTTTCCAGTACCATTAGAAAGTGTAAAATATAAAGAAATTTTATCAAAAGGGTACACAAAAGCATATGTAAGTTTCCAGTACCATTAGAGGGATATAAAAAAATATAAGAAATTTTAAATTTGACCCCGACACTATGGGCTTTTAATGTCCGTAACTATTGAAGAACAAAAGAAAGGAGATGAAAAAAATGAAGTTAAAAGAATTATTAGAAGTATGGTTAGAAAGGTATATGAAACACACAATTAAGATTAGAACTTATAATCGTTATAAGAGTATTTGTGAACTACATTTAATAAAAGACTTAGGTGAGTATGAATTAGAAGAATTAAAACCAAATGTATTGCAAGATTTCTTATTAAAAAAGATTGATAACAAATATTCTACTAACACAATAAAAGGAATTGTGTCTGTATTAAAACAGGCATTAAAATTAGCTATCACTTTAGAATTAGTAGATAAGGAATATTGTTCAAATTTGAAAATGCCAAGTAGTGAAGAAAAAGAAATATCAGTGTTTACAAAGAAAGAACAACAAGTTATAGAATCATTTTGTTTGAATCATAAAAAGAAAAATTATATTGGTATAGTTATTTGTTTATACACAGGAATTAGACTTGGAGAATTACTTGCGTTAACTTGGGATGATATTGATTTTAATTCTAATCTACTTACAATTAATAAAACATCATATTCAGCTAAAGTAGATGGTAAAACACAAATCATAGTAGATAAGCCTAAAACTAAGAAATCAAATCGTGTAATACCTTTACCTAATCAGATTGTTAAGTTATTGAAGATAATAAAAAAAGAAAGTAATTCAAAGTATGTCATTACAACTAGAAACTTAGGAATGGTAGGTAATAGATCATATCAAAGAACATTCAAATTCATTTTAGAGAAAGTAAATGTTCCATATAGAAACTTCCATTCATTAAGACATACATTTGCAACTAATGTTATTGAACTTGGAATGGATGTTAAAACACTAGCAGAAATTCTTGGACATACTAACGCAATGATTACTTTAAATAGGTATTCGCATTCTTTATTAAACTACAAAATTGAAATGATGAATAAGCTAGGCAAAAACTTAAATTTAAGTATTAAAAATAGTTAAAACATAACTTTTTGTAAACAGGATAAGGCGTGAAACACTCTGCATCACAAGTGCCACGCCATTGTGTTGTAACTGGGATACCCAGCTTACAAAAATTAATGAACAAATAGATGGATGTAAACATAAACTTGTGGTATCATCATGATGCAAGTTTGTGTTGGAAAAGGAGGAAAAGTTGAAAGATAATAAAATTTACAACACAGCTTTATATTGTAGACTATCACTTGATGATGGAAGTGTAGGAGAATCAGGAAGTATTCAAACACAAAAGATTATTTTAGAAGAATATGCTAAGATGCATGGATTTAAGATTTATGATGTTTATGTAGATGATGGATATAGTGGTCTTAACTTTAATAGACCAGGATTTCAAAGAATGATTCAAGATATTCAAAGTGGTAAGATTAATTTAGTTATTACTAAAGACTTATCAAGACTTGGTAGAAATTATATTGAAACTGGTTATTATACAGAACATTACTTTAAAGATGTAGGAGTTAGATATATTGCTATTAATGATGGTATTGATACCATTAATGATAATAATGATATAGCACCATTTAAAAACATCTTAAATGATATGTATTCAAAAGACTTGTCTAGAAAAGTAAAAGCTGCAAAAAGAAGTAGAAATCAAAAAGGATTATATACTGCAGCTCAAGTACCATATGGATATAAAAAAGATCCACTAGACAATAATCATCTAATCGTGGATGAAGAAATAAGACCTATTATTAAACTTATCTTTAGATTAGCATTAGAAGGTCATGGTTGCCCTAAAATTGCGTCTATTTTAACTGAGAAAGGTATTTATACTCCAGGTTATTATAAACGAATTAAAGGCGATATTAGGTTTGCTAGATTTAAAAATCAAGGCTGGACTTATGTAACAGTAAGAAAGATACTTGGAGATGTTGTATATTTAGGTCATATTGAATCTAATAAGTATGAAGTAATTAACTATAAAACAAAGAAATGTGTTCCAGTACCTAAAGAAAGACATTTAATAGTTAAGAATACTCATGAAGCAATAATCTCTGAAAGTGATTTTGATGCAGTACAATCTATGATAGCATCTCGTACTCATCCTTGGGTACATAATCATGAAAACTTATTTAAAGGAATTATTTATTGTGCTCATTGTGGTAATAGAATGGCTTTAGTTTATCAAAAAAGAAAATATGGTACAGTAAGTCATACATATAAATGTACAACTTATATGAGAAACAAGGATTATTGTCCTAGACCTAATACTTTACTTCATAGACAAATTAAATCAATCGTAGAACAAGAACTAAGAGATTTAACTAAAAATATCAATAGAGAAGAATTCTTAACTAAACTATTAGAAAGAAAAAAGAAAGAATCATCTAATATTGATATTGAATCTAAAATAAGTAAGTTAGAAGCTAGAAAAGATAAGTTATATCAATTAACTAAGAAAGTGTATGATGATGCTTTAAATGAAATCATTGATAGTGAAACTTCGTCTAAAATGATTAAAGAATATCAAGAAGAACAAAAAAAGATAATAAGTGAAATAGAAACACTTAAGAATCTAAAACAAGAAGAAGAGTCTACAATAGAAAATTACAAATTATTAAAAGCAAAAGTAAATGAATTTTTAGAGTTTAAAGAACTTAATTCTCTAATTGTTCATTCGTTAATATCTAGGATAGAAGTTGGATATAGAGATAATCCAAGGACTATTAAAATATATTACAAGTTCATCGATGATTCTATATCAAATTAATATGGATTTAAGACAACTTGTGATATAATATTAGGTGTAATAGTAAAGAGAAGATTGGAGTTGCAATAGGATAGTCCAGTCGAAACTGGGCTTTATTATCTTAATAGCAGATACTATGATCCTAATACTGGTAGATTTATCTCTCCTGACATCTTATCTATCCTTGATGAAACTAGATTTCAAATTAATGGATTGAACTTATACTGTTACTGTGGTAATGATCCGATTATGTTTGTTGATGAATCCGGACACAGTCCTGAATGGTGGCAGTGGTTGATATCAGGTTTAGAGGTAGTTGCTGGAATAACGCTGTGTTTTGTTCCTGGAGCTCAAGGGGTAGGTATAAGCCTTATTGTTGGCGGAGGATTGGGGTTAATATCCAATGCGGTATCACCAATAATTGGGCAAGCGATTGGTGGAGCTTCGTCTATAGTTAATGGTTGGGGAGCTTTTTCGACCGGTATGTCGATTCTTGGATTAGGTGTTCCTGGCTTGATTGGAGGTATTGCTTTAATGCTAGTTGGCGGTGCTACGATGGCGTTCGGTGTTAATGAAATTGTTGCAGCAGCAACTGGTACGAATTATATACAACAATGGACAGGAATGAGTGATACTGCTTATGGTTGGACTTATTTTGGATTAAATCTAGCTTCAAGTATTGGGCAAATTGCTGGTAATGTTTATTATTTGGAGTCAGTAAAATCACCTAGGATAGGTTATGATGGTAAATCTAATGGCTTTCGATATAAAACTAAAAATGGAAAAATGTTTGATTTTGATTATCCTCATGGTAATATTCGAAAAAATCATTTTCATGGTTGGAATGGACCAGGGTTAACAGGCAGGACAAGCGGACAACATTGGAATTACTTAAGATTAATATGGTGGCTAATATCAGGGAGGTAATTTATGGGCATCCAGTATATTAAAAACAAGAGATTGTGGGATGAACAGCAAAAAAAAATAAGTAAATTAGTGGAAAAACCCTATGAAAGTTTGAGTATACAAGATAAATTGGAGATTGCATATGATAAATATTTTAAACTTGAAAAAATGTCATATGCAGAATATGAGTTAATGGTATTGTATACGAGTGATGAAATATGGTTTTACTATAAAAATGCTGTATATCAAATTGACTATGGGCTTCCAAACATAACGGCGATGTATATTACAAAGTATAAAAATAAGCAAAAAATATCTGAAAGAAGTGAAAACTTTTCATCAGTTACTGAATTGCTTAATAAATTCACAATAGACGGCAAAACCATTAAAGAAATATGGGATGATGTTACATTTTGTGAATAAATAAAGTTGGATTCTGACTTGTAGGGTAAGGAGTTACCCGTTGTGGCAATTCCTTATCCTGCCTGCAAATTCTCGGATTTTGCCACAAAATATTGTTGTAAAAACTATAAATTTTGTGGCAGGGTTAGATATTCTTGGGGACACAAATGCAATTATTAATATTAATGCAATCAG
>CABUOQ010000040.1 GCA_902493275.1 uncultured Bacillota bacterium
TAACAGGCGATGTAACTTATACCGCAAAATTTGAACAAACAAAGAGAAAATATACGTATAAGTTTATTAATTTTGATGATAAACCATTTAATAGCACATATACTAGGGAATTCAAAGAAAATGTAGTTAAAGAATATTTAGATGGAAAAGGATCAATAGAAAGTTTACAAATTAAATATAAGATTCTAAGTCATAGCACGTTAAAAAATATGATTGTTCGTATAATCATATTTGGGGTACAATCAAATCAGAAATGTATTATATAAACAAATTTTATTCAGCAGAAAATTTAATTCAATCTATAAAAGATTACATTGAATTTTATAATAACAAGAGATTTCAAGCCAAATTAAAATGCTTGGCTCCGATGGAATATCGAAACCAAGCATTATCGGCATAACTTTTTATTTTTATTATCTGTCTAACTTGACTGACATCAGTTCACTTGATTAATTTATATTTGTTTTTTACTCAAAATCCACTAATTTGGTAAATTATTACATCCTATAGAATTCTTAAAATGTGCCCAATATTTTTGGTTATGTTCAAGTCATTCCGTATATTTATGTAGTTATCATTTGGTGGAAATTTAACTTCGTAAAACAGGACTCCATCAATACTGGAGTCCTTTATTACATTATTATGTGATGAAAAGCAATGAAGATAGATGAACTAGCAAAAAGGATAGTTAATTATTTAATAGTAGAAGAACTTGAAATAAAATTTGATAAAATTATCGATGATAGTAGATTATATCCAAAAGAAGGATTAATTGTGATTAATGAAAAAGTAAAAAGTTAGTAGAGACTATTATTTATTATTAATTGCATCTACTGGTTTCTTTTTAGCAATTCTCAAAACAGGAACGAAACTTGCTAAAAGTGCAGTAAGTATGCAACCTAAAAGAATAATTCCTACTTCACGAAATCCATAATTCAAAAGCGATATAGGCAATCCATAAGATGTTCGTAATGACGAATTAGTCATTGAAACAGAAATACTACTTCCTATTACAGCAAGAGAAAAAACGATAAATGAGATGCATAATGCTTCATTTAAAAAAATTAAAAAAACGTCGCTAGAGCGTGCTCCAATAGCACGCAAAATACCAATTTCACGCTTCTTGTATGTTACTGATGCTGAAATATATGTTGTAAAAAGTATTATTGCAAAAACGAATATGCCAATGCCAACATATAGTAAAATCTTAGCTATAGTTTTAATAGTAGATCCTATCATATTTTCAGCCGTAATTACATAATTAACTAGAGAATATTTAACACCATTTTCATTTTGCATTGAAAAAGCTACAACCTTCTCAAGATTGTGTTTGGAAAGCAATTCGCCGGAAATGGCCATTGAGTACTTACCAACAGGCGCCGATTTTATGAGATTGGCAAGTTCGTTTGATATCCCAATATAGTTTCCATTAATAATTTCGTCTTCGAAGAAGAAACCATCGATGGAAACCATTTTATTTAGATATGGGGAGATAATTCCACCACAAATCATTTTGATCTTTGCTTCTTTTAGAAGAGGGGATATTGTATTTATTATTTCCTCTTTTTTTGTTTTGTCAATAATTAAATCTTTGAGTTTTTTTTGAATGATATCGTCATTGTAATATATGTTTTTTAAACCATTAATGAGAGTATTTATTCCTAGTGCTATTCCATTACCAGAAAGATTACTTTTATCACCTAAGTAGATAATATCTGAATAATCGTTAGTGGTAAAATAGTTAGTGTAATTATAACCTAAATAAGTATTATAGATTTTACCATTAATTTCTTCAAAATCTAAAATAGCTTTATTAGGAATTATTCCGCCTAATCCCCTATATTTAAGAAATTCATTAATAAATTTGTCACACCCAAAAAGCATACCTGAAAAAGAACTATTATGTTCGCTACTGAATTGATTAAGTAACATATAGTAGTTAAGCGCATCCTCATTGCTGGTGTTTTTATCAATGGCCTCATATCTAGAATAAGCATACCCTGTTTTTACAATACCAACGATTTTAAATATACCATAAAGGGTGTCTCCGTTAATTAGTATATTAGGGTTTGTTTCAATAAAATCTTGCCCATCAATTATATTGGCAGCAGCAATGTTTTTACTTTCATCAGGTAGACCATCCAAATTATAATGCAAATATCCCCATTTTTTGAAACAATCAAAGACATAATCGCTTATGGCAATTTCTGTAATATTAGAAGGTAAACGACCAGCTTCAAGTTCAAGATTATGCTTTTTTATAGTGCTATCGGTTATTTCAACAATACCTATGACGTTTCCACTATAAATAATACTTTTAGCTTCTTTCAAAAAGCTAGAAGATATACTCGAACCCATATATAAACTATCGTTACTTTTTTCAGACAATACTGGTAAAAAATCAATGCCTATTTTTGAACTTAAGTGTTCAATGTCACTATCGGAAAGGCTTTTTTCTAAAAAATATTCCTCTCCATAGTTATCAACTTCAACCATTTTCTTAAAAGTAGTATATTTAATATCACTATAATATATCGAGTTAACAATGGCGGTTTTACTATTGTATGCAGCAAAACTATCTACTATGCCGAACAAAGTGAAGCATATAAAGCAAAGAAGAATTGTAGTAACTAGTCTTATTGGTTTAGTTTTCATGCTACTAATGCCAATTTTAAAGCTTTCTTTAATCGGTAATCGCGATTTAATAAGTTTGAACGGGGCTTGAGTTAAACTTTTAATTGTGCTTTCATCAGTTGTTGCAAAAGTTTCCATTCTACCATCTTCACATATATGAGATGCACTTTTTACATTCAAGTTAACCTTATTATCAAGAGATAAAAAAGCTTCATCACTTTCAAGGTATGAATTAATACGAATTATGTCATTTGAAGTTAATTGATAGCCCTTTGGGAAGTGTATAAGTTTTCCATTGTAGTTTTTTATACCACCATTTTCAACTTCAGCATCGATATAATGTTTTTCAATATCAGAAATAACAACACCGTCTTTAAGTTCAATTACTCTATCACCATATTCTTCCGCAAACTCGCGATCGTGTGAAACAACAATGACAAGTTTGTCTTTTGATAACTTTTTAAGCGTATTAAAAACTTGTATGCCAGTATTACTATCAAGAGCTCCTGTTGGTTCGTCTGCCATAATAATTTCTGGATTTTTTACAAGCGCACGGGCAATTGCAACACGTTGTTTTTGCCCACCGGATAATTCATTTGTTTTTCTCTTGCCATAGCCAGAAAGGTCAACTTCATTTAAAATCTCATTAAGCTTTTCGTTTGTTACTTTCTCGCCCTGGATTTTAAGGGCAATAGCAATATTTGTACCAACATTAAAATCTTCCAATATGTTATATTCTTGAAATATGAAACCAAGATATGTATTTCGATAACTATCAAAGTCTTCAGTTGAAAATTCTTTTGATGACTTTCCTTTAATGATAATTTCACCACTATCTGCACTATCTAATCCCCCCATAACGTTTAAAAGCGTAGATTTGCCGCTGCCTGATTTACCCAAAATAAACACGAGTCCTTTTTCGGGGAATTTCAAACTAACGTTATTAAGGGCTATTACTGCACCTCCTTTTTTAGGGTGGTAAGTTTTAACGATGTTTTTAATTTCAATCATAAAATCTCCAATTCTAGCCGAAAGGACGAGTGTCGGCTTGCACAATGGTGTGTAAGATGGAAAATAAGGAAATCCATTCTTTTTTACCTAAAAATAAAAAAGTTAATTTAATTCATTCTAACATATATACAATTAAAAATCAAGATTTTTGAGGAAAATGCAAGATATTTTTTTGTTTTTTCATAATTATTGAAAAAAAATTAATTTATTGTTATAATATACTAAAAGTATGGAGGAGTAATATGGCAGTTTTATCTTTAAAAAATGTAAAGAAAGAATATCGTGTAGGTGAGATTACTATACCTGCTGTGGAAGACGTATCCTTTGAACTAAATGAAGGAGAATTTGTTGTCATTCTTGGAGCATCTGGTGCAGGAAAAACAACACTTTTGAATTTGCTTGGTGGAATGGATAGAGCAACAAGTGGTGAAATTATTATAGACGGTAAAAATATAACCAAATTTAATAAAAGAGAGTTGACAGATTATCGTCGTAATGATGTAGGTTTTGTTTTTCAATTTTATAATTTAATGCCCAACCTAACTGCTCTTGAAAATGTAGAAATTGCTGTCGAGATATGCGATAATCATTTAGACCCTAAAACTATTTTAGACGAAGTAGGTCTAGCAGATAGGCTTAACAACTTTCCAGCCGAACTATCAGGGGGAGAGCAACAAAGGGTATCAATTGCTAGGGCAATTGCGAAAAACCCAAAGTTAATATTGTGTGATGAACCGACTGGAGCACTTGATTATGTTACAGGTAAAAAAATATTACAACTGTTACAAGATCTTTCGAAAAAAGAAAAAAAACTTATAATTGTCGTAACGCACAATGCTGCATTAAAGGCTATGGCAGATAAGGTTATAAAAATAAAAAGTGGCAACGTAGAAAGCATCGAAATCAATGAAAATCCTGTTTCTGTTGAGGTGATAGAGTGGTAAAAACCTATTATAAAGTAGTTAGAAGGATGTTTAAAAAGCAGTTTACAAGACTTCTATCACTTATTGGCATAATTTTAATTTCGGTAGGATTTGTATCTGGAATTGGCTCTCCTACAGATATGATAAAAGATAGTATTGAAAATTACTATAAAAAGCAAAATGTTAGTGATTTTATAATAAAAAGTAAAACTGGTAGATTTACACAAGAGGAAATAGATAAAATTAAGAATCATTTTGGGCAAGAAAATGTAGAGACCGGAATGTCGTTTGATATAAAGACGGGAGAGAAAAAATCTTTAAGATTGTATTTTTTAGATTTTGACAAATGGAATATTAATGTACCTGAACTTGTTGAAGGTGAAAAGATAAACAAAGATGACAAAAATTTAGTTTATGTAGAAGCAAAAGACAATAAAATAAATGGTTATAATATTGGTGAAAAAATCGAAATAAGTTTAAAAGACGCATTAAATCTTCCTTTTGAATACAAAATAAACGTTACCGTAAAAGGAATAGTTATGAGTCCTCTTACGTTTGGAAAAGATGGAGAACCTAGTTATAATAATCCAGAAGACACAAAAACACCTGAAAATATCGCGGAAATTAATAAACTTGATTTGCTGGAAAATATTATATATTGTCCAAAAGAAGTATGCCCATTTATGCCAGTTGGTGATATATACGTAAAAGCAGAAAACCGAAGCATATTTAATTCCTTTTCTAAAAATTATGAAAAATATTTGGAAGAACAAAAAGAAGAAATTGTTAATCTTTTAGGCGAAAATATAAAAATAATCACTCTTGAGGATAATTATAGTTTTAAATCTATTATCTCGAGTGCTGATAAAGTAAGAGGAATAGGAAATATTTTAATGGTAATATTTATTGCGGTTACACTTTTAGTAGTTTTATCATCAATGATGAGACTAATGGATGAAGAACGTTCCCAAATTGCTTGTCTTAAGACTTTAGGATTTAGTAGTATTACGATCGTAATGAAGTACATTTTTTTTGCTTTAGTTGCTCTAGCGGTTGGCGGTTGTATTGGATTCTTTGTTGGATATGGCGTATCATGGCTAATATGTTACATTTTTAATTATGGTCATGTAATGCCACAAATTAATGTGATTGTAAATCCTAGTTATTTCTTTTTATCAATTGGCATAATTATTATTGTAACATTATTAGTAACATTTGGCCTTGGTATGAAACTTGCAAATAACGAACCTGCAACTTTGCTAAGACCTAAAGTACCTAAGTCGGGGAAAAGAATTTTAATTGAAAAGATTCCGCTTATTTGGAACAAATTGGCGTTTAAATATAAGTCTTCATTTAGAAATGTTTTAAGATATAAAACAAGGTTTATGATGATGCTTGTATCAATTGCTGTATCAACGGGTCTTGTTTTTGCGGGCCTTGCATTGTTAGATATTTGTATCTTTAGCGATTTTGGGTCTACCGCAATTATAGGAATTGCCATTGTGGTTGTTATTTTCGCTGGATTATTGACAGTTGTAGTAATTAATACACTTACAACAATTAATATAAGCGAGCGAAATAGAGAAATAGCAACTTTGATGGTCTTAGGATATCGTGATAGCGAAATCTGTGGCTATATTTATCGGGAAATTTATATTAGCGCGTTTTTAGGAATTCTTTTAGGGTATCCTACTGGAATTGGCCTAGCAAGTTTAGTTTTTAAAACAATGGGATTTGGCGAAATAAAAGATGTGAACTGGTTTATGTGGCTTGTTGTACCACTTATTGTGTTTGGTTTTACGTTACTAGTAACTTTGATGTTAAGACCAAAAATAGTAAAGACAAATATGAATGAAAGCCTTAAAGCAATTGAATAGGAGGAATATTTGATGCTTAAAGAAAAAGACTTTGATGTTTATTCAATAATACAGAAAGAAAAAACGAGACAAACCCAAAATATTGAATTGATTGCGTCTGAAAATTTTGTATCAGTAGAAGTTTTAGAGGCTCAAGGATCAATTTTAACAAATAAGTATGCAGAAGGTTATCCTGGAAAAAGATATTATGGCGGGTGTGAATATGTTGATGAAATTGAAATGCTTGCTATAGAGCGCGCTAAAAAATTATTTAACGCTAAATATGTAAATGTTCAACCTCATTCAGGTTCACAAGCCAACATGGCCGCATATCGGTCTATACTGAACAAGGGTGATAAGGTACTTGGGATGGCACTTGACCAAGGGGGCCACTTAACACATGGTAGTACTTTAAGCTTTTCAGGTATAGATTATAATTTTATTCCATATTACTTAAGCAAGGAAACTGAAGCAATTGACTATGATGCATTGGAAAAATTAGCTATAAAGGAAAAACCTAAACTAATTGTTGGTGGTGCTAGTGCATATCCTTTAATTATAGATTTTGAAAGATACAGAAAAATTGCGGATAAAGTTGGCGCATACTTGTTAATCGATATGGCTCATATCGCTGGATTAGTTGCGGCCGGATTACACCCAAACCCTATGGACTATGCTGACATTGTGACTACTACGACGCACAAGACATTGCGAGGGCCACGTGGTGGTATGATTCTTACGAATAACGAAGAACTTGCTAAAAAAATTGACAAAGCTGTTTTCCCTGGCGTTCAAGGAGGTCCGTTAATGCACGTTATAGCCGCGAAAGCAGTATGCTTTAAAGAAGCTTTATCAGTTGATTTTCAACAATATCAAAAGCAAATCATTGATAACTGTAGAGTTCTTGCAAATGAGCTTACAAAACTTGGATATGTTTTAGTGGGTGGTAAAACAGAAAATCATTTACTTATTGTGAATGTAAAAAAATCAATTGGGATAACAGGTAAAGAAGGTGAAAAAATTTTAGATAAGGTGAATATCACGTGCAACAAAAATACTGTTCCCTTTGATGATGAAAAGCCATTCATTACAAGTGGTCTTAGAATTGGTACTGCAAGTGTCACAACTAGAGGAATGAAAGAGAAGGAAATGATAGAAATTGCTCATTTAATTAACAAAGCATTAAAAAATAAGGAAAATGAAAACGCTCTTTTGGAAGTGAAAAAAGAAGTTTTGACCTTAACAAAAAAATTTCCTTTATAATATTAACATCAGATTAATATGATTATAATATTACCAAATAAATAGAGTGGCTATAACAAAAATAAGGAGTAAAATCAAAAAATGAAAAAAATGTCTGAGAAAACTTTTATTGCAATATGTTGTCTCATTGGAGGGATTTTTCCTATAGCAATATCCATTCTTGTAAAGTATAATGTTATACCATTATTTTTTGAGTTACCTATATTTGTAACAATGTTTACAATATGCGTATTCGTAGGCATAATAATAGACAAGTGTTACTATAAAAATGATTGGACCAAAAAACAAACTATATGTATAATATTGCTTGGCATTGTATTGGTTTTAACTACTATACTCGTTTGGATGTTTAAATAAAAATTAATTAATGTTCAAAAACAGTTAAATAAAAGTGAATTACTTAAATTAATAAAAAATCTTCTATATGACAGATAGATAAATATTTATTGGGTTACGATTCATTTCATAAAAAAGGCAATGATGCCTTTTTTTTAATTCATATTAGAGTATGTTTTTTTGTTGCTTTAAATGCCAAAAAATGATAGAATGTATTGAAAATAGAATTATTAACTATTTTTAAAAAATAAATAACAAGAAGGGTAGACATGAAAAAATTATTTGCTGAAATGGTAAAATAAATGTAGACACAAAAAAAGTGTCTACATTTTTTGTTATGATATAATAGGGTAAAGGAGATGATATTATGGGAAGAACGAAAGGCGGTAAAAACAGAGAATGGTCAAAAGATCAAAAATACGAAATTATTAAATACGTTATTGATGGTGAAAAAAGTATAAATGATTTAGGACGTGAGTTTGGCATCAGTAATGGAATGATTTGTAATTGGTTAAAACGTTATAATGAAAAAGGTATAGAAGGTTTAGAAAATAAACGTAAACCTGGCAATCCATTAGCTAAATATTCACATAGAAAAGAATTAACACCTATTGAACAACTTGAATATGAAAATATGTTACTTCGAATTGAGAATGAACGATTAAAAAAAGGATACACCGAGGAGGATGTTCTTTTAGCCCTAGAGAAATTATCAGAAAAGAATACGAAATAGTAGAGACTCTTTCTCGGGAATTTAATATTAAATCACTTTGTATAGTAATGAATGTTTCAAGAAGCGGATACTACAAATGGCTAAACCGTAAAGGAATAATTAATAACTATCAAAAAAACAGAATATCACTAGCAGAAGAAATAAAGAATATCCATAAGCATCATTCAACTTATGGATATAGATCTATAGCACAAAATATCAGAAATAAAACTGGATGGATATTTAGTAATAATTTATGCCATAAAGTATGTAAAAGTTTAAATATACGTTCAAAAGCACGTAAAACATACATCCCAAGAGGTGAAGAAAGTATAACTTATCAAAATATAGTAAAAGGCAATTTTAACTCAACTAGGCCTTTTGAAGTAGTTGTTTCTGATACAACTATGATTCATTGTAGAGGTAAAAGTTATGATTGGACTTATTATATTGATGTTTATAATAATGAAATAATAAGTTCTGATATACAATTGTCAAAACATGGTAATGGTATAAACAATCATTTTAATGCATGTAAACAATTTTTAGAAGAAAAAATAAAAAGAGGATATAAAGACCTTGAGACTATCTTCCACACAGATCAAGGCACTATATATTCCTC
>CABUOQ010000041.1 GCA_902493275.1 uncultured Bacillota bacterium
ACAAAATCTAATGTGCTATCTTTCTATTTTGTGTCCGTTTTAATCAAACAGGTTCTAATGTAACGAGCTTTTTTTATTTTTTTAAAAACGAATCATAGTTTGATGGCATTTTTCCAGACTTCATCATACCTGGCATCTGTTTCATCATTTTTTTCATATCTTCAAATTGCTTTAATAAGCGATTTATATCAGTTGCAGTTGTGCCACTTCCAGAAGCAATTCGTAATTTTCTAGAGTTCTTTAAAATCTCTGGATTTTTTCTTTCTTCTCTTGTCATTGAATTAATAATTGCTCTTGTCTTTTTTATTTGCAATTGCGCCTTTTGTTGGTCTTCATCAGATATTTTTGGCATACCTGGAATTAAACGCAAAATTTTAGACATTGATAATTTATTAATTTGTTCTAATTGAGCAAGCATATCATTTAAATCAAATGAACCAGACATCATTTTATTAACGGCTTTTTTTGCTTGTTTTTCATCTATTTCTTCAGAAACAGTTTCCACTAATGAAACAACATCTCCCATGCCAAGAATTCTATCAGCCATACGGTCTGGGTGAAATACTTCTAAATCATCTAGTCTTTCACCAACACCAATATATTTAATCGGAACACCAGTTAAATGCTTAATTGATAATGCCGCGCCACCTCGAGAATCACCATCTAATTTAGACATAATCATTCCCGTTAAATGTAATTTTTCATTAAAGGCTTTAGCGACATTTACTGCCTCTTGACCAGCCATAGCATCGACAAGTAATAAAACTTCATCAGGTTTAACACTGCTTTGAATATCGACTAATTCTTGCATTAATTTTTCATCGATTTGAAGACGTCCTGCCGTATCGATAATCACCGTATCAAATCTCTCGTCATTCGCTTTTTTTACTGCTTTTTTAGCAATTTCAACCGGTGATATTTTATCTCCTAAATTTAATACTTCAACTTCAATTTGCCTACCAATAGTAACAAGTTGATCAATTGCCGCGGGACGATAAACGTCGCCAGCAACAAGAAGAACCTTTTTAGCCATTTTTCTTTTAAGTAAGCGTGCTAATTTACCTGCTGTAGTTGTTTTACCTGACCCTTGTAAACCACAAAGCATAATCAATGTCGGTCTATTAGTGGCAAAATTTAAATCACACATTGAAGCACCTAAAAGCTCTTCAATTTCATCATGAACAATCTTAACTAACATTTGACCTGGACTTACTTTATTAAATACTTTTTGGCCTATAGCTTTTTCTTTAACCGCATTAGTAAATTCTTTGACAACTTTAAAATTTACATCCGCTTCTAAAAGAGCCACTCTAATCTCTTTTAACATTTCATCCATATTAGCTTCAGTTAAATAAGCTTGCCCTTTGATTCTTTTAATAACACCGCTTAAGCGATCAGATAATGATTCAAACGCCATTTATTTAGTCCTCCTTTAAATATTTTTTTATAATATCATATTCTTCATCAGATATTTTTTCTTTAATATATTCTAAGGCATTTTCAATATTTTGATTTTTCTTAAAAATATGCAATTTATCCTCATATTCTTTTAAACTTTCAACGCCTTTTTTAATCGCATCATAAGCACCATTACGAGAAATAGATAATTGTTCAGCGATTTCACTTAATGATAAGTCTAAACAATAATATAACTCTATCATTCTCTTTTGTGAAGAAGATAATAATACTCCGTAAATATCAAACAATTCATTTATATATAAGTTATTTTTCAAATCATCCATATTAAAAAAATTGTCCAAAAATTAATGAAAATAGTGTTAGAACCACAAAATAAATTGCTATTGAGCGATGAAATAAAGGATTTTTTAATTTTTCTCTTCCATGGAAATTGAATATTGAGAAAAGAATTGAAAGCACTAAATCTATTACAATAGTAATAGCTACATTAGGAAGTCCTAACATATAAAGCAAATATTGTAATCCTATTTGAATACCTAAAATAATAACTAACGAAATTATAAATCCGACACCCATTTATTGTTCATCTCCTAAACACAATCCGTATAAGTATTGGTCCAAATCAAATTCTTCAAGATCTTCCATCTTTTCACCGAGCCCAATAAAACGAACTGGAACTCCCAATTCATCTCTAATCGCTAAGATAATTCCCCCTTTAGAGGTTCCATCCATCTTAGTAATAACCACCCCAGTTAAAGAAGTACACTCTTTAAATGCCTTGGCTTGTAAAACACCATTTTGTCCAGTATTAGCATCTATTACCAAAAATACATCGTGTGGAGCATCTGGAATTTCTTTTGAAATAACTCTTTTTATTTTTGATAATTCATTCATTAAATTAGATTTATTTTGTAATCTACCTGCAGTATCACAAATTACTAAGTCAACTTTATTTTGCTTAGCTTTAACCATTCCATCATAAGCGACCGATGCTGGATCTTGATTTTCTTTCCCCATGATAATATCACATTTTAATCTATCTGCCCAAACTTTTAATTGCTCTATCGCCCCAGCTCTAAAAGTATCACCTGCTACAAGCATCACTTTTTTTCCTTGCTTAATATAACGATAAGCCAATTTAGCAATTGTTGTCGTTTTACCAACACCATTTACACCGACCACTAATAAAACAGTAGGTCCATCTTTTTTAAATTGAATTTCATTGACGATATCACTACCTTGTTGAGCATAAGAAATAAACATTTTATCAACAAGGATTTCATTGATTTGATTAGGTTCAAATATTCCTTTTTCACGTGTTTCATTTTTAGTAGCTTCAACAATTTCCATCGTTAAATTAACACCGACATCCGCTTCAATTAATATCTGTTCTAATTCTTCAAAGTAATCATCGTTAACTTTACCATATCTAGCACTCAGCGCCTTCAATTTAGAAGAAAAATTCTTTCTAGATTTATCTAGACCAGTTACATATTTTTCTTTTTGAGCATTAGATTTTCCCGCTATTTTTTCTTTTAAAAATTTAAATAAACCCATATTTAATTACCTGCCTTTTTAGAAATTGCATCCTTCGCAGCTTGTTCTTCAGCTTGTTTTTTATTTCTTCCTTCTCCGCGACCAAGTTTTAATTCTGAACCATCATCCAAAACCATTGAAACCTCAACAATGAAGTGTTTATCTTGAGAAGAGCCTTGCTCTGAAACGATTCTATAAATTATATTGCCACGATAATTTGATTGTAAATCCTCTTGTAATTTAGACTTATAATCGGTTAGATTATCTAAATTATAATTGATAATTGCTGGCATAAATATTCTTTCAACAATTTTCTTAACGCAATCAAACCCTTTATCTAAATATATTGCACCAATAAATGATTCAAAGACATCTTCAAGAATTTTTTGATTAGGTCCGCCGGATTGTCTTTCACCATGTCCTAATCTAATTGCACTTTGAAAGCCATATTCTTTAGCGTATCCAGCTAAAGAAGAAGAACATACCAAATTAGATCTTAATTTAGTTAATTCACCTTGCTTCATCGTTGGATATTGCTTAAATACTAAATCTGCAACGATCAAATCTAAAACCGCATCACCAATGAATTCTATTTGCTCATAATCATTGCACATCTTTTTATTCTCATTAGAAAAAGATGAATGAGTAAAAGCATCTATATATAGCTGATGATTATTTACATCGATATTGAAATACTTAACAATATCTCTATAATCCATTATTAATCCCTTCTTTTATTTTATTTACGATATCAGTATTAGCCATTCTTAAAGCTAAATCCAAAGCTTTTTCAAATGAGTAGGCATCAGAATTGCCATGAGCTTTAACCACTACACCATTAACTCCTAAAAGCATAGCGCCTCCGAAGTTTTTATAATTCATTTTTTCTGACATTTCCTTAAAGCCTTTTCTAGCAAATAAATATCCTATTTTTGAGAAAAAAGTTCTTTTAAATGCACCTTTTATCATATCCGACATCATCTTTGCTACGCCCTCAGTTGATTTTAAGAAAACATTACCAGTATATCCTTCACTAACAATAACATCCGCAACACCACTTAAAGCTTCACGAGCTTCAATATTTCCACAGAAACCATCAAAATTACTAGCCTTTAATAATTGATATGCCTCTTTACCAACAGGAGAGCCTTTTTTCTCTTCTGTTCCATTGCTTAATAAATAAACTCGAGGTAATTCATTGTTAAATATCGCTTGCGAATATATTTTTCCCATCGCTGCAAACTGAACTAATTGCGAAGGTGTATTTTCATTTGAAGCGCCAATATCTAATATCGCCACTGGTTTTCCTGTTTTAGTTGGAAATGGTGATATCAAAGCAGCTCTTTCAATACCTGGAATTAGTTTCAATTTTAAAGTTGCTAATGACAAAAATCCTCCGGTAGATCCAGCGGAAACCGCTACATCAACATGTTCATCATTAAATAAACTAATTGCTTTCATCATCGAAGAATTCTTCATTCTCATGACTTGCATAGCCCCACATTCCATCGGTACAACTTCTGTTGTATGAACAATTTTTACTCGTTCATTATCATTTAATGAACTTAATTCTTTTTCATCTCCACAGGCATAAATAAAAACATCCTGGTTATTATTTAAAAAATTCTTTATTCCTTCACATATCGCTAGTGGTCCATTATCACTACCCATGCAATCTACAGCTAATTTAATCATTTAATTCCGCTCCTTTATGTAATTATAGCAAATATTTATAAATAATGAATAATATTCATTAGTCAAACAATTTTATATCTTCATTTTGCTCCAATTTATTAAAAACATAATCATAATATTTTTTAAACTCAGGATTTATCAGATGATTCATAAGATAATTGGCATCATCTCGTGCACACTCAAACATTCTAAAATCATCTACAATATTTAAGCAAGCAAACGTTGGAAAGCCTGATTGAGATGAACCGACAATTTCACCTGGCCCACGCATTTTCATATCCATTTCCGCAATTTCAAATCCGTCATTTGAATTTTTTAAGACTTGCAGTCTTTCATTATCTATATCTTCATCAACTAAAAAGCATATTGCTTCTTTACCATCACGTCCTACTCTTCCTCGCAATTGATGTAAACTAGCAAGACCAAATGATGAAGCGTTATAAATTATTATAACTCCCGCCGTTAAAACATTTATCCCTAATTCTATAACTGTTGTCGATACTAAAATTAGAAATTTTTTATTGATAAAATCTTCAATGATTTGAAATTTTTCTTCGCTTTTCATCTTACCATGTAAAACTTTAACCTCATTTGGAAATAAAGTATTATACATATCAAAAATTTTATTTGCCGATGAAAGAGAATCGTCCTGATTTTCAATCTTTGGAGCCACAATAAACACTTGTCGTTGTTCCAATAAAGAACTCTTTATCGCTTGAATAATACTAGCCGAAGTAGGTGAAACAATACATGTTTCAACTTTTCTTTCTTTAGAAGGAAATTGACTTAAAGATGAAATATCTAAATCACCATATATCGATAAAGCTAATGTTCTTGGGATTGGTGTCGCGGACATTAATAATAAGTCACATCCATCATCCTTCTCCAAAAGCATATTTCTCTGTCTAACACCAAAACGATGCTGCTCATCAATAATTGCTAATCCCAATGAAGAATATACTACATCAAGTGAAAATAACGCGTGAGTGCCCACAATGACGTCAATTAAACCATCTTTTAATTGTTGTTTTATCTCTTTTTTTTCTTTTTCTTTTAAGCCACCAATTAATAATCCAACTTTAATACCATATGGTGAAAATAATTCTTTTAAGCTTTGATAATGCTGTCTAGCTAGAGAATCAGTTGGAGCCATGAATGCTCCTACTTTATGTCTTAAATAATTCCCATATAACGCTAATGTAGCAACAATTGTCTTACCTGTTCCAACATCACCTTGTAGTAAGCGATACATTAATGTCTGCTTATTCATATCAAGAATTATATCTCTTATCGCGGCGATTTGATCAGATGTTAATTTAAAATTAAGATTCAAAATAAACTCATTAATCTTCTGCCCAGGAATTATTCCTTTAGGCATAGAAACCATCCTTTTATTTTCACCACGTACAATTCTATTTTTTAAACTATATTGTAAACATTCATAGTATTTTAATGTCCTTAATCCAATGCTGATTTGCTTTTCATCTTTCGGAGTATGAACGTATTTCAAAGCTTCAAATTTATCTAATAGGCGATATTTATTTTTAAAATAAGCTGGCATATAATCATAAAAAACTTCTTGAATTTTAATTAAAGTTCTTTCTATCAAAGATCTAAATATTGTTTGCGATAAAGATTGAGGTAGATGATAAACAGCTCTTATTTTTTTATTTTCATCAAACCTACCTTTAACCATTGAAATAACATTTATCTCTTTTTTGGATAAAGTATATGTACCATTTATAGAATACTCTTCTCCCAATTTTAAATTTTTAATCATATACCCACGATTAAAAATTTTCACATTATAAAATTTTGTTTCATTAGAGATAAAACAAAAAGTTATTATATCAAATTTCCCATTTGAAAAATGCTTAGGATTAGATACTAATTTACCTAACACTTTAATATTTTGCTTATCTTGTAAATCATCTTCATCGCTATATGACATATCATCATATCGATAAGGATAATAATCTAATAATTCCTCCGATGTAGTGATATTTATCTTTTCTAAAGCAGCTAAGATATTTGGGCTTGAAGTTAATAATTTCATATTTATATTCTATTATAGTATTCAATAAATAAATAGAGATTTTAGGCTATTTTTTAATAAATTATCTAATTTTAACCATTTAAAAACCCCTTAGTATTCCAATGTTATGGTTCAACTTTAGGGGTTAACTACAAAATTAAGATTTTATTTTTTTATTCAATTCCAATAATGAAAGAATAAACTGGTTGATTTCCTTCTTTTACATCAAATTCAATATCTGAATATTTTTCTTGTAGAGGTTTAACAATCGCTTCGACTTCGCTTTGTTCAACTCCATCACCGACTAAAATAGTCACCACTGAAGTAAATTCATCAATCATTTTTTCAATTGTCGTTGTTGTTGTAACAATTTTATCAACATTTGAACAAAGAATAGATTTACCAGTTATACCGATAAATTCATCTTTCTTTACTTCTACACCGTCTATTGAAGTATCTTTGATAGCAAAAGTCACTTGCGCAGTTTTAACTGAATCTAAACATCCGCTCATCTCTTCGGCATTAGAATCAAAATCTTCATCTGGATTAAACATCATACAAGCTGTTAATCCTTGAGGGATAGTTTTAGAAGGGATAACACGTGCTTCAACGCCACCTTCACAAACTTCACAAGCTTGATTTGCTGCCATAATAATATTTGAATTATTAGGAAGAATAAATACTTTTTTAGCATTGACGATTTTTATAGCTTGAACAAAATCCTCTGTAGATGGATTCATCGTTTGTCCGCCAGTTACAATATAGTCCGCTCTATATTGACGGAATAAATCTTCAACACCTTTTCCCGCGGCTACAGCAATAATTGCATACTCTTTTTGTTTTTTCTCTTTATTTGCTGGATCTTTACCACTATTAACTAATTCTGTATGTTGTTCAGACATATTTTCAATCTTAATCTTAACGAATTCACCAAATTGCTGAGCATAATTCAAAACATATCCTGGAGTTAAGGTATGAACATGGACTTTAACAATATCTTCATCTTTTACCACAACAAGTGAATTACCATGTGACATTAATACATTAGTAAATCTCTTTTCAATAAACATCTTCTTATCGCTTGTGCTTTCTTCTTCCGGAATTCTTAATAAGAATTCTGTACAATAGCCAAACTCTTCGCCTTCTTTAGATAAAGCTGCTTTATTTGGTTGAGAATTTTCTGTGACTGTTGCCATAGATTTTTCAACTACTTTACCTTGGATAGCTTTTTCAAATCCCTCTAATATTTTAACTAATCCTGTTCCTCCAGAATCAACAACGCCAACTTCTTTTAAAACTGGCAATAATTCTGGTGTTCTTTGTAAAGAAGCACGCGCTTCTTTTAATAAAACTTCAAAACATTTTTCAATCGACCATGAGGCATCGACTTTGTCACTTAGAACTTGAGAAGATTCTCTTATAACAGTTAAAATTGTTCCTTCTACAGGTACTTTTACACCCTTATAAGCAATTTCTTTTCCTGTCATAAATGCTTCTGCTAAATCAATAGCGTTAATTTTAGTTTTACCTTCAAGTGCCATAGCAAAACCTCTAAATATTTGGCTTAATATAACACCTGAATTTCCTCTAGCGCCCATTAATAATCCCTTGGAAAAGGATCTAGCTATATCATAAACACTTGTATCATTACGATTAGCAACTTCTTTCGCCCCCGAAGAAATTGTCAAATTCATATTTGTGCCAGTATCTCCATCTGGAACTGGGAATACATTAAGAGCATCAACTTCTGGATAACAATTAAATAAATTATTTGCACCAGAAATTATCATCTCTTTCAAAGTTAAACCATTAATAGTTTTCATCAAAAATTAACCTCCGACCTTAGATATTTTTTATACCTTGGACATAGACATTTATAGCTTTAAACTTCATATTAAACTTTTGTTCGAGATCGTATTTTACCTTTTTTTGTACCTCAGCAACCACTTCAGTTATTCTTACACCATATGCAACTATAATATATAGATCAATTTCAAAAGTATTTGTCTTTGTTTTTTTAGCAACAACGCCTTTAGAAAAATTTTCTTTTTTTAGGAATTCATCAATTTCATCGATAAAATTCTTTTTGCTTGCCATACCTATTACACCATAGCATTGAACAGTTGCGTTTGCCGCTACACTAGCAATAGCTTCAAGAGAAATATTAATTGATCCGTATTTTGTAGATTTATCAATATTCATTACAAAAATCCTCCTTTAAGAGTATTGCAGTAGTTATTTTACCATAATAAGCAATAAAAAAACATAATTTTACCTTAAAAGAAAAAGAAATTGCCTAAAAATTCTCTTAAAAAACATCCCCCCATAAAAAAAAGAGCCCGGCAACTTGCCGTTCTCTCGTTTCCGATACC
>CABUOQ010000042.1 GCA_902493275.1 uncultured Bacillota bacterium
AGAAAGGAAAAGTTATAAGGTTATTCATATCTTTGAGTAATTTTATAATACAAGGCGTATATGAGAGTCTTTATTAAAAACAAATTAGTTTCACTTAGAGGAAGTTCATATGTTAAGAATGAACAGAATGATGATGTTTTCTTTGTAAAAGGAAAGTTTTTCTCGATTACAAATGTTAAATATGTTTGTGATATGAAAAAAAATAAATTGTATAAAGTTCGTAATAAATGGTTTAATTTCTTTACGCATAAAGCATACATATATGATGAAAATCATGAACGTATTGCTTGTGTAAAACATCCTTTTATGGGTGGAAAGAGATTCATCGTTCAAGGATATAAAGATGAAATATTAATTGATGGTGATTTCTTCTCATTAGAATCGACAATTGAAAAAAATGGTAAACCTATTGGAAAAATCAATCGTCAATTTACATTAATCCAAGATGCATTTTCTTTAGAAGCAGATGATGAAGATATTGCTTTTCTCATCGCCTTAGTCATTGCGATAGATAATATAATCGATAAAATTACTAAAAGTTAAAAATAAGGAAATTATAAATATAAGTGAATAAAAGACATACAATGTGTAAACCATGATTGAATTTCTTCATAATTTGCACTTTGATTTTTAAATGATGTTATGTCACTAGCTAAAGCTAATCCATGTTGACCACGTGAATACATGTGTAATTCACAGACTATGTTTTGCTCCACTAGAGCCTTAGCTAAGTTTAGTGAATTAAATGGATGAACATCTTTATCAGTAGAAGTTAGCCAAATAAAGGTTTTTGGAAATTTCTTAAAGATGTGTTTTTCTATTGATAATTTATCAATTAATTCATCATTTTCTTTAGTGATTGTTTTCATCGTATCTAAATGAGTATATTTTTTATCCATGGTAATAACTGGATAGCCTAATAAAAGAAGATCTGGCTTTAACAAGTTTTCTTTTACTTTGAAAAATTCAAGTATTTGAGGATCATCGTATAAAGCGGCACAACTTGCAGCAAGATGACCTCCAGCAGAGAAGCCTAATAAGGCAATTTTGTCATCGATAACATGATATTTTTCTGCATTTTTACGAATATAAATAAGTGCGGCAAATACTTCAATAAGAGGATAAGGATAAGTAAAATCCTTAACGGTGTAAGTTAAACAAAAAGCATTCATATCTTCTTTTAAAAATTGGATAGCAATTGGCTCATTTTCTCTTTGAGAAATAAATTGATAACCTCCACCTGGAAGAATTAATACCGATTTTCGCTTGCGGTTAGTTGAAAATTCCTCAAAATTATCAGGACAAAAAGCATCTAAATATACATCATTGATAAGTTGAGGAAAGAATTGTTTTAAATTAATATGTTCGTTAATCATAATTTTTTCTCCAAATAAATTATATAAATTGTATTTTTTATTGTAAAGGGCAATATTTTAATGCGGATGTTTTAACCCAAAATTTTAGATAAGGGGAATATAAAAAAATACAAAATGATTTTTCTAACTTGACAAGTAAAAAGTTATAAAATAATATTTAGTTGTATGGAATATATATACGCTCTTAATAACATTTACAAATATAAATTTATTTGTTATATAGGGGTGTTATCACTAAAAAAACAGCAACAGTAATCTTGAATGTGTTGCTTTTTTTTTGTTTATTAACATCGCCTAAAAAAAGAAAGGATGTTTATGAAAAAAAGAAAAATCTTAGCCACTTTATTTATGTCAACGATGATGTTTATGACAGGATGTCAAGGCAATGTCACTTCATCAAATCAATCATCATCTACTACTTCAACTCAATCTTCAGTTGTTGATCCAGTAGGTATTAACATTACCTCTGATGGTGATGTAACTTCTCTTGAAGTTGGTAAAACTTTAAAATTGAATGCGGTTGTTCTTCCTGAAGGAGCAGATCAAAATGTTGTATGGTCTACATCTAGCGAAGAAATAGCGACGGTGAATGAAGAAGGTGTAGTTACTGCAGTTAAAGTAGGTAATGTCTTAATAACCGCTACATCTACTAAAAAATCAGAAATAAAAAAAGAATTTGCTCTTCAAATAACTCCTAAAGCAGTTGTAGAAGTAACTCCTGAATCAATTAGTATTACTACTAATGATAATGTTACATCATTAAAAGCTGGAGCAACTTTACAATTAAATGCCAAAGTTTTACCAGAAGGAGCCTCTCAAGAAGTTCAATGGTCATCTAGTGATATAGCAAAGGCAACAGTCAGTGCTTCTGGAGTTGTTAAAGGTATATTAGAAGGAGAAGTAACAATAACCGCTACTTCTAAAAAATTAGATACGGTAAAGCAAGAAATTAAATTAACAATTGAAAAAGCAGATGATGTTACTACTACTGTCGATTGGGAAAATACCGCAGTTACAACGCATGATGAATTTGTAAACGCTGAAAAGAACGCTCCAATTAAAGCTAAAGGAAAAGTTGTATATGTCACACCATTATCTAATGATGGAACAGTTAATTACTATATGCAAAATGGTACTGAGGGCTATTATATTTATAAACAAAATCTTTCAAACTTCAATGTTGAAGTTGGTAAATCTTATGAAGTCGGAGGATTTTATAAATATTATAATGGAACATCAGAAATTGTTGATGTTGAATATTTAAAAGAAGTTCAAGAGAATATCGATGTGACTATTGTTGATATTTCTAATATGGCAGTATTAAATAATACAGAAATGAAACCTCATCAAGATGCTTATATTGAAATTAAAAACGCGACAATAAAGAGCAAACCATCAGACTACACTAAAGCTTATAGTGTTACAGTTACTACTGGCGATAATGATATTGCAATGCGTATTAATCCTTCTGAAATGACTGGAGATGAATTTGATGCAATCACTTCAAAATTAAGTGCTTCTCCTGTAGGAACAACAGTTTCTTTCAAAGGATTCCTCACAGCTTTTGGTTATGGTAAAGCTACTAATCAAATTCAAGTTGTAAGATCAGAAGATCTTTCCTTGCAAGAAGCATCATCTCAAGACCTTGTCAATGCGGCAATAGAAAATTTATATTTACAAAATAGTATTGAAAAAGATGTTAACAGTATCACTTTACCAACAAAGATTGAAGGATTTGATGATGTTAGCGTTACTTGGAGCAGTTCTAATGAAATAGTAATTACTAACTCTGGAAGTGTTACTCATCAAGCAAACGATGTTGAAGTTACTTTAACAGCGACTGTTTCTCATGGTACTTCAAGTGCTCAAAAGAGTTTTGTGGTTAATGTATTTGGTAATAACGTATCATTTAATCTTAATCACTTATTATCTTTAGAAGATGCTGCAGAAGCAAATAGCTATGGCGTAAGTGCTACAAAGCCTTCTTATGATGATAAAGGAAATAACCAAGTTAAATTAGGATTTGATGGTCAAGGAAATATAGATCAACGTACTTGGCAATTAAGAAATGCTTTAATTGCTGGTTCAGATTCAGATCGTAAAAATGGTAACTTCTCTATTCGTATGCAACAAAATGCAGTTCAAGAATCATCTGGAAGAATTGAATTATGCGAAGATTTATCATTTGATTATTTAGAATTCAAAGCTGGTATATATGGTAACAATAGTTTGGGTGTTGTTTTAAAAATATATTATTCAACAGATTCCGGTTCAACTTGGACTTATACAAATAAATCTTATACGATTAATACTCGCTCATTAGAAACTATTCGTTTAGCTATTCCAGTAAGTACAACAGGACGTGTGGCTATTGAATTTGTATCCGGAACAGGAACAAGAGTTAATATTGATGATATTTCACTTTTGAAGGCAATTTAAAATGAAAAAAAAACTTAGTATCATACTTGTTTTAAGCACATTTTTAACTGGAATATTTGCTTGTAATTCAACATCTAATTCGTCTTTATCAAGTTCTTCAATAAGTGAAAGCAAAGAAGTACTTCCAACTTCAATTGAAATTGAAAAAGATAATGTTAATTTGACAGAAGTCACAATCAATGTTGATCAAGAATATCCGCTAAGTGTTAAAGTAACTCCCCAAGAAGCTTCTGATGAAGTCTTTTGGAAGAGCTCAGATCCAAGCATTTGCAGTGTTTCTACAAATGGGGTTCTTAAAGGATTAAAAGAAGGTAGTGTTATTATTAGTGCAACATCTTTAAAAGCTGACTATATAAGTAAGAGCATTTTCGTTAAAGTAACTACACCTGTTCAACAATTAGGTGTAGGAACAGGCTTAACATCTGATGATCCAATATTTAAAGGAAATGAAGGCAAAGATGAACCTCTAGAAATATACTTTATCGAAATGCAACATATCTATGCTGATTCCATTTTCATAAAAAAGGGTAATGTCGAAGTCTTAATTGATTCAGGATATGAATATGATGGACAATTTGTGGGTAAGTTTATTGATGAACATCTTTCTGATGGAAGACTTGATTTATTGATGGCTAGCCATAGTGATGGCGATCATATAAATGGATTTGATAATGCTTTAAAAAATGTTGATAACGTCTCTTTAATGATTGATTATGGAGGAGTTGGTGGCGGTTGTGTTAAACACGCTAGAGATAAATATGTCCCGCTAGGAGGAACATATCATTCAGCAATTGATTGCGCTAGTTTATCAAATGGAGCTAGCAATCGTTATTATCTAACTTCTGAATTTTATTTCGATGTATTAAATACTGGAAGATATATTTCAAATAGCGATGGTAATGCGGGCAATGCTAATTCACTCGCGGTTATTTTCTATTATCGTGATTTTAAATTCTTTACAGCAGGTGATTTAACAACTGATTCTGAAAGTTCGTTAATGAGAAATGAAGTATTGCCAGAAGTCACGTTATATAAAGCTTCACATCATGGCTCACATGGTAGTAATTCTCAAGAATTGCTTGATACATTAAATCCTAAAGGCGTAGCAATTTCAGCTGCTAGAGCAGGAAATTATAATGCTACTCCAGGACCAGCATCTAAAGATAATACATATAATTTAGATGCTAAAAGCGGACATCCTGCCGCCGCGGCGATTGAAAGAATTTATAAGGCACCTAATATTTCTAAAAACTTAAATGTTTATTGGAACGCTGTTAATGGAACAATGAAATTCACTACATATGGGGAAGATAGTTTTGAATTTGCTGGTTCAGAGACGATGCGTGGATATTATGATTTAACTTTAACTGATAATGTTCCTGTTTGGGATGACTCGATTAATAATTTTAAAAATAAAGTTACTGGCGAAGAGAATAAAAAATTCCATGAGACAAAAGCTTTTGCTTTTAGAAATTATCAACAATATCTTCCTGATTGGGCTAAATAAATTACTAATTTATAAAGGATTTAGAATTATCTAAGTCCTTTTTATTTTACTTAGCAATAATAATATTTATTTTATTTTTGATTAAGGATAAAATAATAAGTAGAGGTATTTTTTATGAAAAAAGGTTTAAAAATAGCTTTAACAACAATCTTATCAGTTGTTGGAGTTGTAGTATTAGTCGTTGGAGGATATGTCGCTTATGTAGCAATTAGCTATAATCGTATCGCGGATAATTTGATATTAGATGTGATATCAAAATCAAATCTAGATAAATTAGAGTCAGAAAAAGAATATTCTATTACGACATATAATATTGGTTTTGGAGCTTATTCACAAGATTATACTTTTTTCTTAGATGAAGGAATTGAATTAGATGGAAGTAAAACTACTGGCAAAAATTCTAAGGGAAAATCTAAACAAGAAGTGCAATATAATACTGATGGCGCTATCGCGTTGATAAAAGAATTAAATCCAGATTTTTCTTTATTTCAAGAAGTTGATACTGATTCAACTAGGAGTTATCATATAAATCAAAATGATTTAATTGGTAAAGCTTTTGATGATTATGATTTGACTCATGCAGTTAATTTCCATAGCGCATATTTAGCTTATCCTTTTAACGATATGCATGGTAAATCAAATGCAGGAATAACTACAATTTCAAAATATAAAATTAATAACGCTGTTAGAAAGAAATTTACTGTTTCGACATCATTCTCTAAGTTTTTTGATTTAGATCGTTGTTTCAGTGTTAATGAACTTAGCGTTGATAATGATAAAAAATTATATTTAATTAATGTTCATATGTCGGCGTATGATGAAGGCGGAGTGATTAGAAAAGCTCAGCGAGAGGAATTAAATACCTTTTTAACTGAAGCATCTTCTAATGGTGATTATGTGATTGTAGGTGGTGATTATAATCACGATTTATTAACTTATAATCCAGAATATAACTATGATATCAATAATATTCCATTTAAAGATTATATAGGACAATTAAAACCAGATTGGCTTCAATATTTCTATGAAAGTGATGGTAGTGTTGATTTGACTGATGGTTTTAAAGTTGTTGCAAGTGACAATGCACCTACTTGTCGAAGCGCTGATACAACATGGGAAATAGGTCATAGTTATGTAGCTACAATTGATGGTTTTATCATTTCAAACAACGTGGAAGTTAGTAGCGTTAGAACAATAGTTTCTAAAAATGGTAATAAAGGATTAGAACATTTTGCATATAGTGATCACGATCCTGTTTATATGACATTTAAATTAAAATAAAAAATATTGGATCGTAAATAATTTTTACTAATTGCAATGTAACCGGTTTTATTATATATTTAAAGTATAGTTAAAGGTTTAACTTAGGTGAAAATATGAAAAAAACTGGAATAAAAGATATTGCAAAATATTGCAATGTATTTGTTGCTACTATCTAATACGTAATTAATGGCGTGGATAAAGTTTCTAAAGAAAAGCGAAAACTGGTTTTAGATGCAATTGAAAAATTAAATTATAATAGAAGTAGCTAGTAAGATTGGCTTAAGTGACTACTTAGATGTAAAACCTCAATTCTTATTTGGTGGTCAACGTCAAAGAGTAGCCTTAGGAAGAGTTATTATTAGAAATCCTCGTTGTTTCCTTTTTGATGAACCATTATCCAATCTCGATGCGAAGATGAGAACGCAAATGCGCGCAGAAATATCTAAACTTCATAAAGAGTTACAAAAGACATTTATCTATGTTACACATGACCAAGTTGAAGCGATGACGATGGGAAGTAAAATCGTGGTGATGAAATTAGGGGTGATTCAACAAGTATCTTCACCAAGTGAATTATATAATCATCCATGTAATCTTTTTGTCGCTGGATTTATTGGTACCCCTCAAATGAATTTCATCGATTGCACCATTAAAGCTAAAGAAGATGGCTATCATATCATCAATGAAAGCTTTGATTTTATTATGCCAGAGAATATTAGAGACATCTTCATGAAAGAATATGTAGATAAAGAAGTAATTTTAGGTATACGACCTAAGGCGATATCAACCAAAGCTGATTTAGCCTTCAATGGAAAGAATATTGTTAAAGTCAAAACCAATATTATTGAGCAATTAGGAGATGATAAATTATTATACGCAACTTTACTAGATAAAGACGTTGATATTATCCTATCGACAAACCCTGATGCTGATATTCAAATTAATGATGAAATTGAGATTTCATTTGACCTTTCGCATATGTGTTTGTTTGATAAAGAATCACAAAATACAGTTTTAGATTATAAACTTTTAAAATAAAAGCACAAATTTAATCATATTTTAGGTAATTATAAAAAAAACATTATCTTTTTATCAATTTTTAATTTATAATTAAATTACAGAAGGAATAGTAAGATAAAAGGAGAATAATTGATGAAGTATTTTACCCAAAATTGGTATGACATGGTAGACAAAGTCCTATGTATGTCTAACTTAGTAGTAGTCCCAGATGGAACTGTTACATTTAAGGAACTTTATTCTAAAAAAATGGATGAGTTCATGAAAAAATATAAAAAATCTTTAAAAAACTATCAATTAAAAAATAAGACACAAGAAGAAAGCAAAGAAGAATCAAACAAACTAGATGGTGACGAAATTATGCAATTCTCAGAGTTATTTGTTAAAATATTTAAAGATAAAATAAATTTTGATATCAAAGACTATAAGAATAGATTGAAATTGTTCTCAGACGAAGTTCGTAAAACTGTCGATGTAAAAAAATTAGCTTTAGGTTATATTGATGAATCAGCATATAAACTCATGCAAAAAGAAACCGAGAACTATATTGATGAAATAAACAGAATAAAAAGAAATGCCAGCGGTTCAAAAAGAAGACAAAAAATAGACAAAGAACTTAAAGATAAATTTTATTCATTATATGAAAAAGATGTTTTATCTTGTAAAAAAGATCACAAAAATTATGTGCTCTGCTTATCTAATTTTGATGATAAAGAAGAACCTTTAAAGATAACCTTGGTAAACGCTAGAGTTATCGAGAAATCCAGATTTAGAACTGGATTAAAACCAAATGGCTTTGAATGTTATGCCTATGTAATGGATAACGAATTATATAAATTAAGAAATAATCGTTATCAAGTACATTTCTTATTTACAAATTATATACGTAAATATGATTTTATCGTCGAATGTGATGATGTAATTTTTGAATAAAATACGTCTTAAATAAAATGTATATAAAAAACTAGTCAATTATATTGTGAATCCATCAAATTGGACCAAGTAAAATTGGAAAAACTTAGGTCCTATAAAAATTTTTAGGGTTTTGAAGGGACGAAAGAAATTCAAAAAAAATG
>CABUOQ010000043.1 GCA_902493275.1 uncultured Bacillota bacterium
CGTAGGGTGGTGTGAGAGGGAGCGGAAAACATTAGTTTTCACTCTCTACTCGATTGCGATTTTTAATTATTAAACTATATTTATGATTGACTTTTCCTAGCGATTTAAAATATTCGAATGTATCATCAATATATTTTATAGTTGAAGAAAAACTGATACTTCTTAATATAGCTTTTAAATAAGAAAAAATATCGCACAATATATGATAAAAACCATATGGTATAACTAACTATTCAATTTTTTCTTTTTTGATACATATCTATCATCTTTATTCTTTTATATTCTTTATCAAAAATAATTATCTTAATATCCCAAAATCTTCATATAGCATTCCGGTAATATGTCAAGAGGTTAAAAAATAAAAAACAAAAGATATAGAAAGAATGTTAATACGACAAAAAGACTCCGAGAGGAGAAGAAAATTGTTCTTTGAAAATTTGATAAATATAGCTAATTAATTGTTGAAGGGTAACTATACAATTGATGATCTTTTAGAAGTTTATAGATAAGACGAATGAATTTTCTAGAAGTTAAAACTAATGCGCGAGATTCTTTATGTTTGGATACTTCTTGAACTTTCTTATCGTAAAAGTCTTTAAAGACAAGGTTGTTATGAATAACTGAAGCGGTTGCTTCAATTAAATAGTAACGTAAAAATGAATTTCCTGTTTTTTTAAGACGATTATCTTCAGATATGAAATTACCTGAATCATGTTGACTCCAATATATTCCAGAATACTTAGCAATAGCATCATCAGAATTAAAATTGGAAGCAACGCCAAGTTCAGATAAAATTGATGCAGCATAAACTTTGTTAATTCCAGGAATAGAACAAAGGATGTCAATATCATTAGATAAAGATGATCCCTTAATGAGTTTTATTATTTCTTCGTCTAATTGTTTTATAACAGTCTTATAAGTATCAATGACAGAAAAAGAAATAGCTAAATTCGTATTAATAGAATCATAAACAACTTTATCTAAACGATAGGAATCACGACAGGCTTTTTTAAGAATTTTAGCAACTTCCTCACAATCATCAAAACGATTTCTAGATTTGCTTTTGATAAAATCAGTAAGGTCTTCTAAAGATAAATCAACAATTTCTTGAGGAGTTTTAAATTCTAAAAGAGTTTGTATAGAAGTTGTGCCAAATGTATTAGAAAAAACTTTATTTTGATGTTTTCCATTATTAAAATCAGAGAATTTAATAAATATATAGTTTAAAATTCTAACTTTTTCAGAAGACATTAATTCAATATAATGCTTTCTTTGTCTAGTTAGAGATTGAATAGCAAAATGTTGATTAGGTTTAAACACATTTAAATTGTTAGTTTTTCCTGAAGCAGCAAAATCAGCAAGAGCAAAAGCGTCATTTGAATCAGTTTTGTTAGCTCCAAGAATAGTTTTAGAGTAGTTATGAGACATAACAGGATTTACTAAAAACACGTTAGTATTTGCGCATATACTCTCTGCTTCATATGATAAAAAATTAGCTATATGAATCGAATAAATACCAGTAGATTCTAACACAATTATCAAAGAAGAAAAATTGTGTTTAGATAAATATTCAATGATTGTTGTTTTCATTGAATTAGCGCCTTCTTGATTGTTCTTGAAGGACTTATTAAGTAATTTTTCCCTTTTAAAATTAATGAAACAAACTTGATTGGAATCTTTGCTTACGTCAATACCGACGAACATAGTTTGATTGAAATCAAACATAAAACAACACCTACTTTCTGGATTAATGATATAGGAGTCCTAGTCTTGAAAGTAAAACTAAATCTGCGACAACAGAATACATCCTTATAAGAGAGGTAAGGAGAAACAACTTCCGAGTGGTAATACAATACTTCCAAGCAGGTTTGCATGCTATATAAGCAAATAAATGCAGGAGGCAAGCGAGCACATTATCCTAGTATTATCTATCCAAATAGATTATACAATTATAGGACTCCTAAATCAAAATTTTCGAACCCCTAGGGGTTCACTGATATGAGTAAGAAACATTGTTCTCTCTAACAATATTTCTATACTACATATCTTACGAGGAGGTATTACAATGGATAATAAAATATATCATCTGTATACAGATGAAGAAAAACTCGAAATTGTCAAAGATCATATTGATAACAGAATTCCAATAAGAGCTTGTGCGGATAAATATAATATAGCACCGAGATTTCTAGTTTATTGGATACGAAGATATCTTGAAAAAGGTGAGGATGGATTAAAATCCATGATTGGGAAATATCGTGGTAAAAATAAAGGTAGGCCCAAAGAAACTTTTAAGCCAAGAACAACAATAGAAGCGTTACAAAAAGAAAACCTTAAGTTTCAAGTTATCAGACCGAAAAGAAGACACAAATCCATATTTTGATGGATTAAAAGACGTAATAGAAATCATAAAAAAAGAAGTTTATAAAGACCTTGTGATAATTTTGCACACTGATAAATGCTCTGTATATGCTTCTAAGAGCTTTAATGATTAATAATATTATATATTCTATGTCCCGCCAAGGTACTCCAATTGATAACTCTAATATGTAAGCAATTAATTGATGGTTCAAAGAACAATTATTTAATGATTTTAATATTATAGATTCTAATGATGTTAAACGTAGCATTGAAGAATATATTTATTTTTTTAATAATGAAAGACCTGCATATGTTTTAAATTATTTTATACCTAAACAATTTAAAGAAAAATATGTAAGTTAGTGTCTACTTTTTCTTGACTAGTGCAACCCCTACTTATCAGTGAACAACTCGTCGATAAATTGTAATTTGCTAAAATCTTTTATTCCAATAATCTTCTGCCTCTTGTTTAGTAAGTTTTCTAATTTCAGTATTAGGAAATTCTTTATATTCACTTGCTCTAAATAATGCTTTATTGTTAGTACACTTTTTATCTTTATTCTTTTTTAAATAGTCTAACATTTCTTTATCATCAACAAATATTTTATATGACTTTCTTCCTGTCTTACTAATTATCTCATATACACCACAACATTGTTTAGTAGTATAATCTGCTGTTCTCAAATATAACTTTGCAACTCCGAAAGTTTTAAATGGAAAGTTCCATCTTCGGAGTTTTCTTTCTGGGTGTTCATCTATACAAATACATCTACCACAAGTTCCACAAATATATTGTTCGTGATTTTCTAAACAATCCATATCTCCTAATCGTGGTCTTTTAGTATTATCTTCACTATAACATTCTACACATTCCATAACACTTAACTCCATTTCAAATTACTATTTATCATTTAGTTTTAATGCACTACTAGTATATCACAAAATACTCGTTAACGCAAAAAAAGAAGCCTACTTAATTCAGCTTCTTTGATTTTTCTATCTGACTGTTAATTCGTTGCCATTGTAGAACTTGAATGTGATGCTTTTGTCTTTATGCACTATTCCACTTTCAACAAGTGTCATCCATACTTCATCATCCCATTCTTGAAGTGTGGTTTTTGCCTTTTTCACCGTTTGAACTCCAATTTTTACACACGAAACCCCACCCCGATGTCCACCATAAATGGTGTAGAGATTTGACTCCCCCTACCCTTTTTATAAAAATTATTCTCAATTTTTGCTAAAAAGTTGGTAATTTTTGAGAAAGCTTCGTATACGATTGTATCGTGATTCAAACGAGATAATAGGCTCATCGCTTGGCTCAAAAAGAAAGTAGACTTGAACCAACTGATGAAACTACAATCTTTTAAGCAAGTGAAATTATTTGTGCATTTTGTATTAATCTTTTTTGTAATGTTTCCATCAGATGTGAATCAACTTTCATCTCTTTCCATGATGACAGTGGTCTATTCGTAACAATAATTATACTTCTCGTTTCTTGTAAGAACATCATTATTTTATAAATTAAAATAAGTTCTTCTTCTGTAGGAGCAATATAGAATACATCATCGATAATGACTAAATCAGCATTAAGAATATTATTCCATACTTTTTTCTTTATTTTCGATTCAACTAATAAATCATCAAGTGTTATGTATATTACTTTAGCTCCTTTTTCTAGTGCATTCATACCAAGTGTTGATGCAAGTGATGTCTTACCAGTAGAGCAATCACCAACAATAAATATATTTTGTCTTTTTAAAGCAAAATCGAATTCCTTTAGTTTAGATAATTGCCATTTAAGACCATCAGTGATTCTAGTTTCATCAAATGTAAGTTGTTTTAGTCTTGATGCTTTCTTAAAATCTTTTAGTTTATTAGCATTTCTAATATTAACTTCCTCAAGTAATATCTTATACAAATAATCTTTGTTGGATATCGTTTCATTATTTAAATCGATTGTTCCATTAGCAATATTCTGTAGATTTAGAATTTTTGCTAATTCTTGTATTTCTTTAGCATCTGCCACTTTCAATCATCTCCTTTCTAATTTCTTCAGCTCTTGCTTTATAATGCCTAAAAGTATGTGTAGGAAGATATTTCTTAGCTGTTTTCTCACCCATTTCCATAAGTAACCATGAGCATAATTCAAATGCAGTACAAATATCTTTAGTTACACAATATTCCATACCTTTTATTAATACTTTCCTTGAATAGAATTTCTTTAAGCTTCCTATCTTTCTACATTGAGCAAACACATATCTAGGTTTTTGTTCTCTTAATCTCTTTAAATATTTAATAGCAAATTCACTATCTTTGTATTCAGTAAGTAATACTTCTTCAATTGTAGGCTCTTCTTTAGTTTCTATATCAAGTGGAATAATATTTCCAATTCCAGATACTAACCTATGCTTACAAAGTAGATCGCTTGTACTTGCCAGATAAAAAATTAAGAAATCATCATGTCGTTCAATTCTGATTCTATCACCTTCATTGATTTGCCCTGTAGGTAACTTATACAAATTATCCCGATATTCAACTGTATCATGGTAAACAGAATGAACAACAATTTCATCATTTTTCTTTTCGTAATACTTTTGAAGTTTTGGATATTCTTTTTTAAATAATTCACGAGGCGACTTCTTAGTTGTATCATTAATCATTCCATTTCCATCATGATCAAGCCAATCGATAAATTCTTGATTAAGTCTATCTAAACCATAATAAATTCTTCCATCAAGAAACTGATGTTTCACAAAATCAACTGTCTTTTCAACCTTGCCTTTTGTAGATGGATCATAACCTTTACATAGATAAATAGAAAATCCAGTATCTTTAATAAATTCTTCAAATTCTTTAACAAAGATTACTTCTCCAAGATTTTCTGAAACAACCATCGTCTTATCTTGGTCATACATAATCATTTGAGGTCGTCCACCAAAATACCTAAAGGCATAAATATGACTTTCAATAGTCTTTCTAGCGTCAAATGGATCGACTGAAAAATAGACAAACTTCATCCTACTATACGATAAAATCATCGAAAAGAAATAAATTCTAATATTTCTTCCATACATTGTTTTCATCACATACTGACCAAAATCAACTTGACCTTCATATCCGGGTTCAGTTGCTTCTCTTATAGAAAACTTTCTAGCAGGCTTTAATAATCCGGTTTGTTCTCTGACCTTTTTAACATACCTATAAAAAGTGGCAGCAGGAATATCAAAATCACTAAAATCATCCTTGCTTCTTCTTAAAAGTACAGTATTATTTATTTGAGGACATATCTTTAATATTTCAATAATATACTGCCTATAATTATCCAAGATAAACTCATGTTCTTTTTGGAACTTGTTAAAGAATTCTTCATCTCTATCCCACCAGTTCCAAACGGTTTTATAAGATAGATTAAGTTTTTCTGCTACCTTGAGTTTTGGAATACCTATTTTTTTATATTCTTGTAATTTTTTAAATTGTTCGATTCCAAGCATTTTTTCTACCTCCTTCTTTATTTTGAAATCTTACAAATGCATCACTAATTGCTAATGATGCAAGTAAATACTTTCATAAAGCACCACCTCCTTAAATTGATAACACTATTTAAAGAAAATGCCCACTTATTCAGCAGGCATGTCTTTAAATATGTTTTTTAAATTCTTTTTTATAAACTCAATTTTTAATAGTAGTTAGAATCTATTTGTATTATTGTTCTATAACGCTAAACAGATTATCACTTGCTTTTAATTTTACAACTGTAATTTTTTTATCCAAAGCAAGCTTAAATAATTCAATAAATTCTTTAGAATCATTATCAACTTTACAACCAACATAAATCTTTGTTATTTTAGTAGGCATATTATATAACTTCAAATTTTCATTTATTAAACCATCGCTCGTCGAAGATAAAATGCATCTAACCTCTTCTTCATATTTCCAATCAAGTGATTTAACTATAAATGGCTTAGATATGCATTTAATTAATTTTTTATCATTAACATCAACTTGTTCATTTGAAAGCATATATCCAAGCATTCTTCTTGTGGTATCTTCCAAATTGAATTTGAATCTATTCTTAGAATAAGTAACATCTAGAAAGTCTTTATTTGGTCTATCGAATTCAATGCATATGCCTTTATGCTTATCGCCATAATGAGACCACATTAATATAGAATCCCATCTTTTACTAAAGCAAGATATTAATGCATTATTTCTAACTTCTTTAACTTTCTCAATTACTTCTTTTGAAAATTTGTTTTTTAATTCATCAAATGATAAACCTCCTTTTTTTAATTCATACCTAATTATAAATTTGGATAAAGTTTGACCTCCAGGAATAGAATTATAATATCTATTTTTCTTTGATAATTTCAAATAAGATTTTATACCAAACCTATCCCATTTCATTATAAATTTGGTGAAAAATCCAACTTTAATATCTTTGTTTTTTAATAGTTTTAAAAATTCTTGTACAACATAAAATTCAGCAATTATAGACATTGATTTTTCAATATCTTTTTCATCAAAATCTATAACACTATCAAAAGGGTCATTGTAGTTTTGAGGATTATTAAGTGCTACTTTATTATTCTCTAATATTTTTATAGCATTAGCTAGTGAAGTATATTTATATATCTTTTCCAAAGAAAATGGCTCCTTTCTAAAATTCAAATAATTTTTTAATAGAAACAAAATGTGCTTTATAGTAAACATTTGCTTTTTATTTTATCATACTAAGTTCTAATTTGTCTTGCTGATAGGAATTTCTTGTAAATATTCGTTAAATTATGAACTTCATTTCACTTCAAAAACACAAAAAGATTTAAAATATTATTGAAAAATGTGTTTGATTTTTAAAAATTGAGGTGAAAAAATGATATACGGATATACAAGAGTAAGTACAAGAAAACAAGTTGAAGGATATGGTTTAGAAGTACAGAAAAACGAAATACTAAACAAATATCCTACAGCTACTATTATTGATGAACAATACACAGGAACTAGGCTAGATAGACCTGTCTTTAACGAACTTTTAGATAGTTTGCAAGCTGATGATATCTTGGTTGTTTCTAAACTAGATAGGTTCGCTCGAAACACCGTTGAAGGTATAAAAGTTGTCGAGCAGTTATTTAAAAAGAAAGTTGCAATACATATTCTAAATATCGGTTTATTGGAGGATACTCCTATGGGAAGGTTTTTCTTAACCACAATGCTTGCGGTAGCAGAACTGGAAAGAAATATGATAGTCGAAAGGACACAGACCGGTAAAGAGTTAGCCCGTCTTCGATGTGATTACAAAGAAGGTCGACCTAGAAAATATACTGACGAAGATTTATCAAACGCTGTTTATATGCTTTCTTTTCATTCCTATCGTGAAGTTATAGCTATAACAGGAATCAGCAAATCCACACTTGTAAGAGCTAGAAAATCCATAAAAACCAGCTAGTACCAAAAGTTACAGTGTTTTAAACCAGCATTTAATTTCTCCAAAAATGGAGGAATGAACTATGCTAGTTAAGTTAAAAGACTTACTTACAATTAAAAATGGCACAGACTATAAGCATTTAGCATCAGGTAATATTCCAGTAATTGGTACTGGAGGTATTATGCTATATGTAAATAAACCTTTATATAACAAAGAAGCTATTTTGCTTCCTAGAAAAGGTAGTCTAAATAATGTTATGTATATGGATAAACCCTTTTGGACGGTAGATACAATGTTCTATGCCATTCCAAACTATAAAAAAGTAAATGCAAAATACTTGTATTATCATTTGTCTTTAATAAACTTTGCAAGATATGACATTGGTTCAACTATACCGAGTATGACCTCATCATTATATTATTCTTTATCTATTGATTTGCCTTCATTAAAAATTCAAGAGAAAATTGCTTATATCTTGACTGAAATTGATAAGCAAATTGAACGCAATACTGCCATAGTCAAAAGATTACAAGTTTTGGCTCTCAACTCTTTTGACTATTTTTCAAAGGATAATAGTGGCT
>CABUOQ010000044.1 GCA_902493275.1 uncultured Bacillota bacterium
CTTGGCTCTTTTTTATTTTATCATTTTTTTCACTTTTCGTATTGCAACACTTTTTCTTCCCTTTGTTGCTTTTTCATTTTAGATTAACATTTTATATAACATTAATAAAACACTAATTGTTAGAAATAAATAAATATGTTAAAATAATATTGTTCGCTAGGCATATGCGATTCCTACATTTATATTTGGGAAGTCTTTTTCATCTCTATGGTGTTGAAAGCTGATTAGAATAGACTATATCAGAATCCTAAAGTAGAGAAAAGATTATCCACCATGGTCCTTTGGGATTCAGCCTCGCCTAGACGAACATTTTTAAGGGGAATCATAATGAAAACTTCTCAATTATCTATTGCTTGCATTCGTTCTTTAGTTATAGATACAATTAATCAAGCAAATTCTGGCCATCCAGGAATGGCTCTTGGTAGTGCACCAATACTTTATACTTTGTTTACTCGTCATTTAAAAGCTGATCCAACACATCCTAAATGGATAAATCGTGATCGTTTTATTCTATCTGCTGGTCATGCATCAAGTTTGCTTTATGTCATGCTTCATTTATGTGGATATGGAATAGCAATTGATGATCTAAAAAAATTTCGTCAATTAGATTCAATTACTCCAGGCCATCCTGAAGTTAATTTGACCCCAGGAGTAGATGCTTCTTCTGGACCATTAGGTCAAGGAATCGCTCAAGCAGTTGGATTTGCTGTAGCGGAACAATCTCTCAAAGGAATTTATGAAGATTCTAAACAAATATTTGACCATTATACTTATGCATTATGTGGTGACGGATGTTTACAAGAAGGAATCTCACAAGAAGCTATTTCTTTTGCAGGACATCAAAAATTAAATAAATTAATCTTATTTTATGATGCTAATAATGTAACTTTAGATGGAAATTTAGATTTATCTTTCTCTGAAAATGTTAGAAAAAGATTTGAAGCTAGTGAATGGAATACCATTGAAATAAAAGATGGAAATGACATCGAAGCAATTGACGCATCAATAATTAAAGCTAAAGCTTCTGATAAACCAACTTTAATTATGGTCCATACTACTATTGGATTTGGTTCTAAAAATCAAGGTACATCGAAAGTGCATGGTTCTCCTTTAGGAGAAGAAGATGGTTTACAAGCAAAGAAATCCTATGGATTTAATTTTCCAAAATGGTATATACCTGATGAGGTAAAAGCTGATTTTGAAAATACATTTATTAAAAGAGGAAAAGAAGCTTATAAATCGTGGGAAAAATTATATCAAGATTATTGTAAAAATTATCCCGTTAATGCCAAGAAAATTGAAAGTTCATTAGATAATTCGGTTGCGACAATGCTTTATCAAGAAAATCCGATAATTGAAGTAGGATTTAAAGAAGCAAGTCGGGCAACATCAAGAAATATTTTAAATTTATTACATGCTAATATACATAATTTAATAGGTGGATCAGCTGATGTGGCTGGATCGGTCTATACAAAAATCAATAATGGAAAATATTTTACTCCAAGTGATAGATCAGGAAGAAGTATAAATTTTGGTATAAGAGAATTTGCAATGGCTTCTATTCAAAATGGAATCTTACTTCATGGTGGTTTAAGAAGCTATGTTGGATGTTTCTTAGTCTTTGCAGATTATTTAAAACCAGCAATTAGAATGGCTTCACTTAGCCATTTACCAGCAATATATTTATTTTCTCATGACTCCATCGCTGTTGGTGAAGATGGACCAACTCATCAACCAATTGAACAATTGGCTATGCTTAGGTCAATTCCAGGTGTTGAAGTTTATCGTCCATGTGATGCAAATGAAGTTGCAACTTCTTATCGATTAATGTTTGCTCAAAACGATCATCCATGTTGTATCGCCTTAACTAGACAAAATCTTCCAGTACTTCCAGGAACTAGTTCAAAAGATTCTGAAAAAGGTGGATATATTGTTTCAAAAGAAGTTGGTGATAAACCAATGTTAACAATCATTGCCAGTGGATCAGAAGTATCTCTCGCTGTCGAAGCCCAAAAGCGTTTAATAAATGATGGAATTGATGTCAGGGTAGTTTCAATGATGTGTCAAGAATTATTCTTAAAACAGGATCCAACATATATTAAGGAAACTTTAGGAAATGATTATGCTCATCGTTTAGCAATTGAGATGTTATCAAGTTTTGGATGGCATAGATTTGCTCCTCACGTAATGGGAATTGATACTTTTGGTGCATCAGCTCCAGCTAATGATGTTATTGCTAAATTTAAATTTAGTGTAGATGAAGTAGTAGCTCGCGTTAAAGAAATAATCTAAAATATTTGAAAATTATAAAACCGCAGATTTCTATTTCTGCGGTTTTATTTATGTTTTCTTTTTAGTTGTCTTCAGATAAATTATGTGATTTTTTATATATTTTAATTAATTGTAAAACAACTGGCGATAAAACGGAGTTAATTAAAAATTCAATAACAAAATTTATTCCGATAAAAGTAAGAAATAAATATGAGTAGACATTACTTCCGCCGGCAAATTCTTTTAGTAGTGGCATAAAAAAGGTAATAGTACCTAAAGCAAATATCCCGGTATTTATAATTGGAACTGATATGGAAGAAAGAATAACTGCGACCACGAATTGCTTTTTATTAAGAAGTTTATAGATAAATCCAGATATTAGTCCAGCTAAAGAAGTCTTTAATAAACATAGGAAAATTGTTGCTACTGGATTAAAAGGCATAAAAGTAGCAAGAGTTGAAGGAGCACTTAAAATTAATGCTCCATCAACTAATCCTAAGAAGAATCCAGCGTATGGACCAAAAAGAATTGAACCAACTACAATCGGAATTAAAGCTAAATTTATGCTGATTTGTCCGATTGTAACATAATTTGCAACTAATTGTAAAACCACTACTAAAGCGGTAAAAATGGCAATGCCAGTCATTTTTTTAATTTTTGTATTATTCATATAACCTCACTAATTAAATATTTTTTTGATAAATATAATATAAACCATCTAATATCAAAGTATGATCGTAGATGTAATTTTTTAAATAATCTTTTATTAAAATGGAATTCCCACCAGTAAGAATATGGGTTGTCTTATAACCAAGTTCATCTTCGATTTTCTTAGTCAAGCCTTCTATTTGAGCGACTGTACCATAAATCGCTCCTGAATTTAAAGAATCTGGAGAATTCTTTCCAATAACTTTTTTTGGCGCAATGTAGGAAATGTCCATCAATTGAGCAGCGTCATTTGAAAGAGCCTTACCGCTTGTTTTAATTCCTGGTGAAATAATGCAGCCAATAAAGTTTTTGTTTTTATCAATGACCAAAAACTTGTTTGCTGTTCCTAAATCACAGATGATGCATGGAGCGGAATATTTTTTTATTGCCCCAATTGAATCAGCAACTAAATCAGCCCCCAATTCATTTGGATTATCTATGCGAATAGATAAGCCGGACTTTAAATTGTTGCCAACGACAAAGCATTTCTTTTTGATAAGATTTTCAGTAGCTTCGACGATGGAAAAAGTTAAGCTAGGAATAACACTAGAAATAATAGCGCCTTCAAAATCAGAAATATCAAATTTAGAGCTAATCAAAAAATTGCTTAATAAAGTTTGATACATATCCGCCGATCTTTTTAAATCGCTGTCAGTGCGGTATTCTTTTACTAGTGATCCGTTTTGGTATACCCCAACAAATAGATTGGTGTTACCTAAATCTAATAATAAAATCATATGTTATCTCCTGCTACAATCCTATAAAGGTATCGTGCATATGTATTATAACCACAATCAATAGGCTTTAAAACATTTTTTAACTTTTATAAAAAAATTAGGCTATGGCAGCCTATTTTGAACAGATGATGAATATGATAAAATGTAAGCAATAGATAGCTTATTTCCTCCCATATAATCCCTCCTGAAAGACAGCAATTTAGCTGTCTTTTATATTAAAAAAATGCTATTTTTGCTTAAAGTGATTATGATAATATATTGATATTATATTTTAACATATTTATAATTCAATCGTAGGAATTATCCTCTTTAAGGAGAATGCAATATATGAAAATGACATTTCGCTGGTATGGCAAAGACGATAAAATAAGCTTAAAACAGATTAAACAAATACCTAACGTAACCGGAGTAGTAACAGCAATATATGATAAAGCTGTAGGTGAAATTTGGAAACGCGAAGAAATTAGAAAACTCAAACAAGAATGTGAAAAATCAGGACTGGAATTAGAAGTAATCGAAAGCGTACCAGTTCATGAAGATATAAAGTTAGGAAAACCAACACGGGATAAATTAATAGAAAATTATAAGCAGACGATTTTAAATTTAGGAAAAGAAGGAATCAAAGTAATTTGTTATAATTTTATGCCCGTATTTGATTGGGTAAGAACTAATCTCAAAACAGAAAATCAAGATGGAAGTAATAGTTTGTCATATAGCGATGAAGAAATTAGAAAGTTAAATCCTAAAGAATTGCATTTGCCAGGGTGGGATGAAAGTTATTCAATGGATGAATTAAATGATTTGTTAGCTGAATATAAGAGTATTACACATGAAAAATTATTTGAAAATTTAGTATATTTTTTAAATAAAATTATGCCTTCATGCGAAGAAGCAGGAATAAATATGGCAATTCATCCAGATGATCCACCATGGGATATTTTTGGCTTACCAAGAATAATGGTTGATGAAATAAGTTATGAAAACTTAATAAAATCTGTTCCAAATTCTCATAATGGTTTTACATTTTGCACAGGCAGTTTAGGAGCAAATAGAAAAAATGATTTACCACATATGGCTAAAAAATATGCTAAAAGAATATTCTTTGCACATGTTAGACAAATAAAATATGTAGGAGAAACAGATTTTATAGAAGTTGGACATAACACGGAAGCTGGTAGTTTAGATATCTATAAAATAGTAAAGTCATTAATAGATGGTGGATTTGATGGCTATATTAGACCTGATCACGGAAGAAATATTTGGGATGAAGAAGGTAAACCAGGATATGGCTTATATGATAGAGCCCTTGGTGCAGCTTATATAAATGGATTATATGAAGCAATAAAAAAGGAGATAAAGAAAGATGAAATGCGTAGGATATGATGAGCTTGAAGGAAAAGTCGTAGTCATCACTGGTGGTGGCGGAGTAATATGTTCGGAATTAGGAAAAGCTATAGCAGAAGCTGGCGCTAAAGTCGCATTATTAGATTTAAATGAAGAAATGGCTAATGAAAAAGCTCAAGAATTATCGGCCAAAGGCTACATTGTAAGAGGATATAAAGCGAATGTCTTAGACAAAAATAGTTTAAAGCAAGCCCATCAAAAAATACTTGAAGAAATGGGGAAATGTGACATATTGATCAATGGTGCTGGAGGAAATAATCCTAAAGCGACAACAGATAAAGAATATTATGAAACTGGTGATATGCAAAAAGATATAAAAACTTTCTTTGAATTAGAAAAAGAAGGAATTGAGTTTGTATTTAACTTAAACTTGATGGGAACAATTCTTCCAACTCAAGAATTTGCTCAAGATATGATTGAAAAAAAAGCAGGTAATATATTAAATATTTCAAGTATGAATGCATTCACCCCTCTTACTAAAATTCCTGCCTATAGTGGAGCAAAAGCGGCGGTAAGTAATTTGACAAAATGGTTGGCTGTACATTTTTCTAAGATGGGAATAAGAGTAAATGCTATTGCACCAGGATTCTTTGTGACTGAACAAAATAGAAAATTGTTATGGAATGATGATGGAACTCCTACTGAAAGAACAGGAAAAATATTAGCTGCTACACCGATGGAAAGATTTGGAAAAGTAGACGAACTTGTTGGAGCAACAATGCTATTAATATCAGATGAAAAAGCTAGCTTTATTACTGGAGTAGTATTACCTATAGATGGTGGATTTTCTTCTTATAGCGGAGTATAAATGATGAAAGATTTTTTTGGTGAAAACTTAATTTTAGAAAATGATATTTCTAAAAAAATATATGAAGAGATAAAAAATCTTCCAATTATCGATTATCATTGTCATTTAAATCAAAAAGACATAAAAGACAATAAAAAAATAAAAGATATTGGAGAATTATGGTTAGCTGGTGATCATTATAAATGGCGAGCAATGAGAATATGTGGAGTAGATGAAAAATATATTACTGGAGATGCTTCTTATAAAGAAAAGTTTGAAAAATATGCTGAAATAATGCCTAATTTATTGGGGAATCCGTTATATTATTTTACTCATTTAGAATTAAAACAAATTTTTAAAATTGTTGAACCTTTAAATAAAGAAAGTGCTGATAGAATATATAAAATTGCTAACGAACGTTTAAAACAGATAAGAGTTTTAGATATATTAAAACAATATAAAGTTGAATATATTGCCACGACTGATGATCCGATAGATGATTTAAAAGATCATGCTACATATGATGGGATAAAAGTAGTTCCAACATTTAGACCTGATAAATTATATGATTTAAGCGAAGAGTATATCAATGATCTTTCAAAAGCGACAGGTAAAAAAATATCATCTTTAGAAGATTTGATTCATGTTATTCAAGAAAGACTAGATTATTTTGCTTCGAAAGGATGTAAAATATCAGATCATGGTTTTGAAAGATTTCCAAAAAGATATGCGACTTTTGAAAGAGCTCAAGAATTATATAAACGAAAAAACAATCTTACTTTAGAAGAAAAAGAAGAAATGTTTGGATTTTTGTTGGTATTTTTAACTAAAGAGTACGCTAAAAGGAATATGATTATGCAAATACATTTTGCAGTCATTAGAAATAACAATGAAGAAATGTTTAAAATTTGTGGAAGAGATAGCGGATTTGATTTAATAGGTGAAAGTCAAGACATTAAAGATTTAGTCAAATACTTAAATCAAGTGCATGAAAATGAAAGACCTTTGACTATACTATATTCATTAAACGATACCTCATTAGCTAAAATTGCATGTGTAACAGGAGCATTTAGAAACGTTCGCATTGGTGCTTCATGGTGGTTTAATGATACCCTTCAAGGAATAAGGCGCAATCTTGAAATTATATCGGAATATTCAGTATTAGGATGTAATCTTGGAATGTTGACGGATAGCAGAAGTTTTTCTTCTTATAGTCGCTTTGATTTTTTTAGAAGAATATTAGCAAATTTTATTGGTGACAAAGTATATAAAGGCGAATATCGTTTAGATGATGCTTTGACCTTAGCTAAAAATATTTCTTACTACAATATAAAAAATCTTTTATAAAAAAAAGAAAGTTAAATTTCTCTTTTTTGGACTATTTTAATTAATTTATACCTATATTCATTTAGAATAATAGGTATTTTTATATTAAATTTTAGATTCTTTTACGTAATGTAATTGTTCTTTGACGTAATCTTCAATTTCTTCAATCGGTAATTGAAAAATAAAACTTACTTCATGTAAAGCTTTATCCTTAGCAAAAGCATAAATACTAGATTCTTCAGGAGTTAGAGGGAAATTAACTTTTTTATCTCTAATCAAATAGAAGCGTTTCATGATGATAAATAAATCTTCAAGAGTTCCATATCGAGCTAATTTATAATAATATGTCGTATCATCGCTTAAAGTTTCAACTTTATTATTACATATTGATTCCAAATTTATTAATAGTTCTTTAGCGTCCTCAAAAGATGTTATTTCTCTTAATTTAGAAAGATTATCCTCAAAATAAATACCACTTTTTCTTAATGTTACTTTTTCTCCATCAATTTTCATGACTCTTACAAGTCCCTTTGTTGCATGCATAGCCTTTTCGTTTAGTACAAACATTTCCTAATCTCCTTTTGTTCTATAACTATCATATCATAAATTTAAATAATATGAAATCAATATTAAAAATAATGATGTAAGCGGATACATTTGCTATTTTTATATAATAATTATATTTACTTACCTTATTAAATATTAAAAAAATCACTGATTTTAGTTATTTAGTAAAATTTTTTATTGACCAGAAAATACTCCAATTAATTCTTTTTATTTTGAAATATAATCATCGAGTTTTTGATTTAATGGATGTTTTTTTTAAGTACACAGTATACGTCAAAAAATAACACACTTACAAAAGATAAGAAAAATGATATCCTCTTA
>CABUOQ010000045.1 GCA_902493275.1 uncultured Bacillota bacterium
TAAGAGGATATCATTTTTCTTATCTTTTGTAAGTGTGTTATTTTTTGACGTATACTTTGAACCATTTTAGAGTAAAATTTGATGTTTTGGGTTCAAACTAAGAAGTAATTTATTACTACAAGAGCATTTCTAACAGCATTTTTAAGACAATACTATTCAATCAAAATCAACAGTCAGGCGAAAGCCCCTACTATCAAGCGAAAGGTAGTACTGTTAAGCGAAAGCCTATACTGTCAGGCGAAAGGTATTCTTAATAAAAATTAACATAAAATCAGGTTTAATTGGTAGATTTTTTTGCTCGATTAACTACGGAACGATAGGTATTATTAAGAAGCGAGAGACTTTGATAAAAATTTCATTTTTGTCTTGACTTAATCTGTCAAATTTCTTGTATTTTTCTCAAAAAGTGCTATAATGTGAAAGAAAATGATAGGTTGTTATCGAGGTAAAATATATGAAATACAATTATTCAGAGGCAATTATCCAATTAAGGGTAAAATTAAATATCTCACAAACAGAACTGGCAAAATTGCTGGGTGTTTCTTTTTCATCAGTTAATAGATGGGAAAAAGGCAGATATTCACCAACAATTATCGCAAAAGAAAAACTAAAAATTTTATTTAAAGAAAATAATATCGTCTTGGAGGAAATGTAATATGTTTAAACATTTTAATGAGGACACAAGAGTGAAATTTCCTGCAACGATTCAATTTCTAAGATTAGGTTATGAGTATCAATCCCTCAAAGATGCAACAATTGACTTTAATACTAAGATTTTCGTCAATAGATTTAAAACTGCACTAGAAAAAATCAATTGTCGCACTATTGAAAACGACGAGTTATTTCAATTGTTGACTGATATCTCAAGAATGATAAAAAATAGTGATTTAGGAAAAGAATTCTATTATCGTTTATTGTCTAGCGAATACCCAATTAAACTTATAGATTTTGATGATTTTGAAAATAACGATTTTGCAGTAGTTGATGAGTTGCCTTTCAGTATTAAAGAAGCCTCTGAAGAAGGCTCTTTTCGCCCTGATATCAATATTTTAATTAATGGGATGCCCTTAGCTTTTCTTGAAGTAAAGAAACCTAACAATGAGGGTGGTATACAGGTAGAATTTGATAGAATGATAAACAAAAGGTTAAGTAACGATGAATACAGGAGATTCTTCAACTTAATCCAAGTAGTATCATTTTCAAACAATATGGAGTATGAAGACGCAGATGATGAAGTTGCTGATGAAGTAAAGGCAGGTTCATTCTATACTACTCCAAATGGTTTTAGTACATCTTTTTCATTTTTTAGAGAAGATATAATTGGTTATCATGCTAATTACAAATTTAGAGAAATAAGTGATAAAACTATTAAATATGTAGTGAAAGATGGTGGTTATGATCCTAGTGAAACTGAAACTGCAGAATTTCAAACTGCATTATCTGATTTAACTCCTTGCAATAGATTTATCACTTCCTTTTACGATAAAGAGCGTTTCCTTTACTATTTGCATTATGGTATTATGTATCTGACTGAAATTAAAAAAATACATAATGAAACCCTTAATATCGATGAAGAAATTCCTATGAAGCAAAAACATATAATGAGATATCCACAATTTTTCGCTACTAGAGCTATTATAAAAAGATTTGGTGAAAAAGACAAAAACGGTATCATTTGGCATACTCAGGGTTCGGGTAAAACTGCTTTAAGTGCGTTTTCTAATCCTGTAATTAGAGATTACTTTAGCAAAAAAAAAGTCAATACAAGGTTTTTCTTTATCGTTGACAGACTTGATTTAATGATGCAAGCCACAACCGAATTTACTAACAGAGGCTTTAGAGTTGTAAATGTTTCATCAAAAATTGAGTTTGCAAAAGAGCTAAAGAAACCGCTTGACGATAAATATGATGGAATAGGTACTATATGCGTAGTCAATGTTCACAAATTAATGGAAGAGTCTAGGCTTCCAATTGCGTTTAATGAATATAATGTTAAAACGCAAAGGATATTCTTTGTTGATGAGGCTCACAGAAGTTATAATATTCATGGTGAATTTTATAAAAATCTGATGACATGTGATAGTAACGGTATTTATATTGCTATGACTGGAACACCACTTCTTACCAAAAAGGAGCGTTCAAATCTAAAATTTGGCGATTATATCCACAAGTATTTCTATGACAAATCAATTGCAGACGGATATACGTTAAGAATTAAAAAGGAGCAAATTGATACTGCAGCAAAAACTGAAATCAGAGAAAATCTTGAAATAGAAAATAAAGATTTAAATAGTGCAGATGTTTACGAATCTAATGATTATATTGAAGGTGTAAGCGGTTATATTGAAAAAGATTTTAGGAACTTTAGACTGATTAATACGGATTTTTCTATTGGTGGTATGATTGTTTGCCGTTCTAATCCTCAAGCTAAAAAGATACATGAATGGTTCAAAGATAACAGCAATCTTACTACAGGACTTGTCTTATCTGATGGAGAAGATACGGTAAAACAAAATGAAATAAATAAACAAAATCAAATTAACTTTAGAGAAAATGGTTATCCTGATATTTTAGTGGTTCATTTCATGCTTACTACAGGTTATGATGTTAAACGTCTTAAAAAAATGTATTTATTGAGAGGACCAAAAGCTCAAAACTTATTGCAAACCATCTCAAGAGTAAATAGACCATATAAGAGTCCTACAGGTAAAGTTTATCAATATGGTTATATTGTGGACTTTGTTGATATTGAAGAAGAATATAATAACACCCTTGATGCTTACATTAAAGAACTTGAAGAAGATATGGGTGGAGAGGATGGAGATGGGGGTTCTCTTTCTGGCCTTGTTATTGATAAAGAAAATATCAAGAAGAAGTTTGATAAGTTAGTCCTTGAATTAAAAAGATTTATCAAGCAAGACAACATTGAACTTTTTGTTGATGATATGCAGTACTATAATAAGGAAGCTTTGTATAAGATAAGAAAACTTTTGACTTCCGTAAAAGAATGCTCCATCGAATTCAAACTTTCAAGAGCGGATGAATATTCTGCACTGCTTGATGATGATAGAGTAGAAAAGTACATAAAGGCTGTTAATGATAGAATTTCCTTTATCAATCTTCATTCCAACCCTATAAATACTCTTGATATCATGAATAACGAAGAGGTTATTAAGGTTATTTATGAGTTTATCAAGACCAAAGTATCAGTAATGGATTTGAGTAAATTCATACCTTCTGATGAAGATTTCGATAACTTCAAAAAAATAGTAGAAGATGTCCAAAGCGAAGTTAAGAAGAATAAAAACAAAAAAGACATCAAGATTCAAAAACTGGATGAATTGTTACAACGTATCTTTGAAAAGCTTTGTGTTGCTGAATTCGATACAATCGATGAGTTGACGGATGAGTTGAAGAAAGCATATGAAGAAGCAAAGCGTATAAATGAAGAAAACAGTCGATTAGCCAGTTTATTTGGTGGTAGTTATGCGTTTGTAAAAACCTTAAGCGATGCTGTTCTTGAAACAAAAATAAATAGAAGCGATATTGAATCATTGCTATCGATTGTATATGAGAGTATTAAAGATACTGTATATGATGATGTTCTTATTATGCAAGGAAAGAAAGGTTTCATTGATTCAACCAAAGCATTAGCGACAAAAAGCATCATCAAAAATGGTCTTTATAAGATGGTTAAATCAGAGTATGATGATATTTTGGGCATGCTTTATGTTAACTTACTGAACTATAAAGAAACAATATAAGGAGTGAAAACATGGTTAATTATGTAGAATTAGAAAAAAATATAAAGTCTATTATCGATGACTTAAAGGGCTTGTGTTCTACAAATGGTCTTTCCAACACAGCAGGAGAGGAAATAGTAGTAACATCTGTGTTTCTTTATAAGTTTTTGAATGATAAGTTTATTGCAAATTTAAGAACTTTTGCTAAAGATATTGATACTCCTTACGATGAGATTATAGCAAACAACGATTATATGGATGGTTTCTATGATTCATATCCTCAAGATGTTGCTTTTGCTTATGAAGATACAATTGACTACTTAGTAGGAAGTCTTAATGAGAACGATTTTTATAAAAAGTTTGATGAAACACTTGTAAGAATATCTAGTTATGAAAAGAATGATGCTTTTAGTGTTGATACTTCAGAAGGAACTAAGAAACCTTTATTTACTGCATTATCTAGTTATGTCGAACCTTCAAAGAGAAACGCATTTGCAAAGAGCATCTTCTCTTACATAACTAGAGATAGATTTGATTTTGGTGATGCGTTTGAGGACAACTATGATTTCTTTTCAACAATATTTGAGTACCTTATTTCTGACTACAACACTGCAAGTGGAAAATATGCTGAGTATTTCACACCTCAAGCACTATCAAAAGCTATCGCACAAATTTTGGTTAGAATGTCACCTGTAGAGGATAGAATATATGAAATCTATGATCCCAGTGCGGGATCTGGCTCACTCGTCCTTCATCTTGCCAATGAGTTAGGTGATGGAAAGTTTGGTAATAAGGCACGTGTTTATACACAAGATATTTCTCAAAAGTCTTCAAGGTTCTTAAGAATCAATATGCTTTTGAATGGGTTAAAAGAATCATTGGAAAACATAATTGAAGGTGATACTTTAACTACACCAGCTCACTACAAGAAGAGAGGCGATAATACATCAGGATTGAAACACTTTGATTACATTACTTCCAATCCTCCTTTTAAAACAGACTTTTCTTCAACTAGAGATACAATAGAAACAATGTGGTCAGCTACTAATAGATTCTTTGCTGGAGTTCCTACAATTCCTAACAAGAAAAAGGACTCGATGGCAATTTATCTGTTGTTTATCCAACACATTCTTTATTCGTTAAAAGATGGTGGAAAGGCAGCGATAGTTGTTCCAACAGGATTTATTACCGCTCAAAGCGGCATTGAAAAAACAATAAGACAAACCATTGTAGATAATCACTGGTTGAAGGGTGTTATTTCTATGCCTTCAAACATCTTTGCTAATACAGGCACAAATGTTTCAGTTCTTTTTATTGATAAGACTAATTTAGATGGTGAAGTTCTTTTGATGGATGCATCTAAAATGGGACACAAGGAAAAAATCAAAGACTTGCAAAAGACTGTTTTAACACCAGAGGAATTGCAAAAAATTGTCGATGATTTCGTTGGTCACGTTGTTGAAGACGACTTTACAGTTTCTGTAACATACGATTCCATTAAAGAAAAAAACTACTCACTATCTGCAGGTCAATATTTTGATGTAAAGATTGAATATGTCGATATTTCACAAGAAGAATATGATAAAATGATAGATGAATTTAATGCTGATTTAAAAAAATATGTAGATGAAACAACTCAATTCCAACAGGAGATAAGTAAAATTTTGAAGGAGTTGAAGATAAAATGATTTACAAATTTAGCGACATTTGTATAGAGAAAGGATTTATTAGAGGTCCTTTTGGATCTGCATTAAAAAAAGAGTTGTTTGTTAAAAAAGGAAAAGACACGTATAAAGTATATGAGCAATGCGTTCCGCTAGAACAAGATAAAACTAAAGGTTACTATTATATTTCAGGTGAATATTTTAGAAGTACATTAAAAAGATTTGAAGTAAGAAATAATGATTTTTTAGTTTCATGCTCTGGTGTTAATTATGGTGCGATTTATCACTTAGAAGAACCTTTTGAACAAGGAGTAATAAACCAAGCGTTGTTAATTATTAGAATTAACCCTAAAATAGTAGACTACAATTATTTTAACTATTTGTTTAGTATTATTTTAAAGAAGGCAATAGTAGCTGGAACAGGAGATTCAACAATACCTAATTTTCCTCCAATAGATATAATTAAAAAAATTGAAATAGAGATACCTAACTTGGATGAACAAAAAAAGATAGGCCGAATTCTTAAATCTATTGATGCTCAAATACAGAGAAATAATAATATGGTTCAAAAGTTACAAGTTTTGGCTCTCAACTCTTTTGACTATTTTTCAAAGGATAATAGTGGCT
>CABUOQ010000046.1 GCA_902493275.1 uncultured Bacillota bacterium
CTTGGCTCTTTTTTATTTTATCATTTTTTTCACTTTTCGTATTGCAACACTTTTTTCTTCCCTTTGTTGCTTTTTCATTTTAGATTAACAAAAAATCGTTTTATCTAAGTTTATGAGTTGACATATTTATTAATAAATATGATAATTTAATAGAATGTCGAGGAAAACTTATGCGTAATAGAATAAATGAAATTTATAATGAAGCTATGCAGAAGATAAATAATGCGCAAGATATGGAAGCCTTAAATAATATCCGCAACAATTATCTTTCTAAAAAGAGCGAATTAATGTCTTTCATGGGAAAATTGAAAGATTTATCAAATGAAGAAAAGGCCAATTTCGGTCAATTTATTAATAAAATCAAATCAGATATTTCTTCATCATTAGAAGAAAAAGTTACCGATATAAAGAAAAAAATTTTGGAGAAGAAATTAGCTAGTGAAGTGATTGATATAACTCTTCCTGGATATAATTATCAACGTGGTTCAAAGCATCTTTTCAATGAAATAATCGATGAGATTAGTGAAATCTTTATTGGTATGGGTTATAGCATAGTCGAAGGACCAGAAGTTGAAACTGATGAGTATAATTTCGAATTATTAAATGTTCCAAAGGGTCATCCCGCACGAGATATGCAAGATACATTTTTTATCGATGATACAAATTTAATGCGTTCACAAACTTCTACAATCCAAGCGCGAGTTATGAAATCATCTAATGGCGTTGGTCCAATCAAGATTATCTCACCAGGTAAAGTTTATCGTCGCGATGAAGATGCAACGCATTCTCATCAGTTTGGACAAATAGAAGGCTTAGTTATCGACAAACATATTTCATTATCAGATTTGTTAGGAACTTTACAATTATTTGCTCGTAAAATGTTTGGTGAAAAAAGAGAAGTAAGAATGAGATCTTCTTATTTTCCATTTACTGAACCATCAGTAGAAATTGATATTTCATGTTTTGAATGCGGTGGCAAAGGTTGCTCATTATGTAAGGGTACTGGTTGGATAGAAATTCTCGGCGCGGGAATGATTCACCCAAATGTTCTTAAAATGTCTGGTTTCGATACAAATGAATATCAAGGTTTTGCCTTTGGTGTAGGTATTGAAAGAGTGGCAATGTTAAAATATGGCATCGATGATATTCGAAGATTTTATACAAATGATTTGAGATTCTTAAATCAATTTAATAGGGAGTAGTAATATGCGTGCAAGTTTGAATTTATTAAAACAATATGTTGATTTAACTAATATATCACCAGAAGAGATTGCTCGCAAATTAACTTTTTCCGGATTAGAAGTTGAATCTTTAAGTGCTCAATGTGATGCAACAGGACTCGTAATTGGTCAAATATTAGAATGTGAAAATCATCCATCAAGCGATCATTTACATATTTTAAAAGTTGATTTAGGTCCCAAATATGGCATTAAACAAATCGTCTGCGGAGCTCCAAATGCGCGCGTAGGGTTAAAAGTAATTGTTGCTCGCGTTGGTGCTGAATTAAAATCAATTCCTTTAAAAATCGTAAAATCAACCATTCGCGGTGTTGAATCAGAAGGAATGTGCTGCGCATTATTTGAATTGGGAGTTGATAAATCATATCTTTCTCAAGCTCAAATTGATGGTATCGAAGAATTGCCTGATAATGCGATTGTTGGAGATGAAAATGTCCTATCATTCTTGAATTTAGATGATTACATTTTTGATATTAATGTTCTTGCTAATCGTTCTGACTGCTTAGCTATTTTTTCTTTAGCAAAAGAACTTGGCACATTATTTAATCGTCAAGTAAATATTCCTAATCCACATATTCTAAATGAGTTTGATACACCAATTAAAGTCCACTCATTAACTAATAATTGTCCTCAATTTTCAATAAAGTTAGTGAAAGATATCAAAGTTAAAGAATCACCAAGTTGGTTAAAGAATTTCTTAAGAAGCCAAGGAATTCGTTCAATAAACAATGTTGTCGATATCGGCAATTTCATCATGATTTTAACTGGTCAACCACTTCATATGTATGACATGGATAAACTAGCGACAAACGAATTTATTGTAAAAGATGATTATGTTGGTGATTTTATCGCTCTTGATGATAAAAAATATTCATTAAAAAATAATGATTTAGTGATTTTTAATGGAGATAATATTGGTTGTTTAGCCGGAATAATGGGAGCTAAAGCATGCGCAATCGATGAAAATAGTCATAATATTGCTATTGAATCAGCTAATTTCAATGGTGCCAGCGTACGAAGAACAAGCGTAAGAATCGGATTATCTTCAGATTCAAGTGCGCATTTTATTAAAGGAATCAATCCATATCAAGATGAATTTGTCTTAGACTTAACTGCTCAAATGTTAATTGACCTTGCAGATGCTAAAGTTATCTATAAGACATCTAGATATTCCACTATTAATTATAATATTCCTGGAATTAATTATTCTTGCTCTTATATTAATAATCGTTTAGGAACTAATTTTTCAGCTACTAAAATCAATGAAATTTTAAAATCTTTAAATATTCGAATCGAAAAAATTGATGAAGATAGTTATCTTGCATATCCACCACAACATCGTATCGATTTAAAATGCAATGCCGATCTTTCTGAAGAGGTAATAAGAATCGCTGGACTTGATTGCGTTAAACCTACGCTTCCTCAAATGGTCACTACAGTAGGAGGATTATCATTAGAGCAAAGAAAGCGAAAAAAGATTCGCGAGCATTTAATTAGCAATGGATTACATGAAGTATTGACCTATACTTTAGTTTCACCTGAATTAAATCAAAGTGCGATTATATTAAATAATGATGATTCTATCAAGATAATGAATCCGATGACAGTTGACCATTCACTTGTTAGAAGAGGATTATTACCATCATTATTAGAAGTTTTAAATTATAATTTATCACATCAAAATAAAGATGTTGCTATATTCGAAATAAGCGATATAACTACTGATAAACAATCTTATCAAGAATTGTCAATAGTTTTAAATGGTCAAAAATTAGATCGTGAATTACTTAAGACTCGTAACTATGATTATTATGATGTATATGGCTTATTCATGGGTATTTTAGCGATACTTGGAATTGATAACAAGCGCTATAAACTAGAAAGATTAACAAATTCACCTTTCTTTCATCCTGGAAGATCAGCATCGATTTTCTTTGGGAAGAAATTAGTCGGGGTCATTGGTCAATTACATCCAACATTTGCTAAAGATTATGGTGATACCTTTGTTTTAGATTTAAATCTTAGCGAGTTCATCAATTTACGTTGTTCAACAATAAAAATGAATGATATTTCACGTTTCCCAAGCGTTAGTCGCGATTATGCTTTTGTTCTAAAAAAAGAAATACTTTCTGATGATATCATTAAATTAGTTAAGAAAGAATCACATGGAATTGTTATTGATGTAAAAGTTTTTGATGTCTATGAAGGTGAATCATTACCAGATGGATTTAAATCAATCGCAATAAAAATAGTTTATTCTTCATTAGAAAAGACGCTAAAAGATGAAGAAATCAACCAAGTTGAAAAGTGCATTCTAAATAGTTTGAATAAACAATTTAATGCGGTATTACGTCAATGATAAAATATGTATTATTCGATTTGGATGGAACTCTATTGGGCATGGATGAAAATCAATTTGTAAAAATATATTTCAAATCGATTTATCAAAAACTATTTTCTCAGATTGGGCTTAGTCTTGAGCAAACGCAGCTTGGAATGATTAAAACCTTGGCTTTATTGCCTAACGATGAGCGAAATAATATGTCAAATATGGATAAATTCTTTGATAATTTTTCTTCTATTTATCCAAATATTAACTTAAATTTTGTCAAAGAGAATTCCGATGCTTATTATCTTTCTTCGGCTTTTGATGAGTGCAAGCAATCAACAAAGAGGATTTCTGAAATGATCGAAGTAGTTAATCTTTTAAAAACTCGAGGAATTAAAATGGCTATATGCACAAATCCATTTTTTCCAGCCAGTGCAATAAAAAAGAGAATTTCTTGGGCAGGATTAAATATCGAGGACTTTGAATTTGTCACTGTCGGAGAAAAATCTCACTACCTTAAACCAAATATTAAATATTATGAAGAAATATATTCAAAAATAAATGAATACGCAAAAGAAGAAATTTTAATGGTCGGTAATGATGTCGAAGAAGATATGGTTTCCGCCCAATTAGGATTCAATGTCTATCTTATAAAAAACTATCTTATATCACGAAAAGGTAATGAATCAAAAATTCTTTTACAAGGATACTATGAGGATTTTTATAAATACGTAAAGGAGAATATAAATGCGAGTTGTTAATCAATCATTTATCGAATTAGATGACGAACGTCTTTTTCAAAAAATTGAATTATGCGGTAGAGTTTGTTATAAATCAGAAGATAAAATCACGGAAAATTCCGCGATTAACTTTGTTAAAAAAATATGTGTAAATAATCATGGCTCAGTTTTAGAGCACTATTGCTTAGCCTTTTTTATCGATGAAGATTATTATCGTCTTTTAAAAGAAACGAATATTCCTTTTTTCATCTTAAGTAATATTTCTAAACCGATTGTTTCATTTAATTTAAGAGCTTTCGTGACCCAATATAATCTTAATCATAAAAATGAAGTTCTTCTTCCAATTATTGCCTATATGCATGAAAATTATCCTGAATTATTTGAAGAAGAAGTAAAAAAAGATTCTAAAAAATTAATTAGAATTAATGATTTTTCATCATTGAGTGATCAAGAAAGAGAAATTCATCAACGCATAAGTATCAAATTGATTACTGACCGTGGAGTTAGTCATGAATTAGTACGACATCGTTTAGCGTCTTTTTCCCAAGAATCAACTCGTTATTGTAATTATGGTAAAGATAAATTTAATAATCAAATTACAGTAATTAGACCAACTCAAATAACTGATGAATCTTATCCTTATTGGGAAGAAGCGATGAAAACTTGTGAACAAGCATATTTTAAGCTTTTAGAAAAAACGGCTTCACCTCAATTAGCGCGTTCTGTTTTACCAAATTCTTTAAAGACGGAACTATGTATAACTGCTTCTATCGAAGAATGGAAATTAATTTTTGACTTGCGCTGCAGCCAATTTGCCCATCCAGATGTAAGAATATTGATGAGTGATGTTAAGGCTTATTTTATAAAGAAAGGTTATATTAAAAATGATATTAACTAGACAAGATTTAACTTCAAAAGGAAAACATGAGTTTTTTGAAGAAATAAAAATTTCTCCTGACCAAATTAAAAATAACCCTTTGATTATTTCAATCAAAAAATTAGAAGGGCGTGTTGAAAGTGAATATATTGCTTCTTTAACTATTGTTAAAATTAAACTCACTGGCGATTTACTATTAAAATCCACTCGTTCTTTAAAACCAGTTGATTTTCACCTATGTTCCAATGATGAATTAGTTATCGCCTATTCAAAAGATGAGGACTTTGATCCAGATTCAATGGTATATCTCGAAGGTGATAGTTTGAATATGGATGAAATATTTTATTCTATGTTAATTTCATCTATACCTTTAAAAGTAATTTCTGAAGAAGATGAAGAAATTATTAAAGGTGACGATTGGGAAGTAATAACTGAAGAAGAATATGAAAAACGTAAAAAAAACGGGGATAATCTTTCACCATTTGATGTTTTGAAAGATTTGGATTTAGACTAAGTTTTAATAAAGCAAAAATTTATCTTAAAAAAATTGGTTGTCAAATGCCAATTTTTTTTATTATCTGTTACATGAAAAAGTAAATGCAACAATTAATACCTAAACAAAAAAATAAAATAAAAAAATAATTAGAAAGGGTAAAAACTTTGTATAAGAAGTAAAAAGACTCTTTTTAAATATTTCATAAGGAGTATAAT
>CABUOQ010000047.1 GCA_902493275.1 uncultured Bacillota bacterium
CTAAGATTGGTTTTGAACAAGATTTAGTTCGTGGGATTCAAAAAATTGTTGGAAAAGATGAAAGAAGACAAATAAATTCTAATGTAAATAATTTATTAGACCGTATTTCCATCTTCTTAGAAGAAGGCTTATTTGAAAAAGCTAATGAATATTGTGAAAAAGTACTAGATATCGATGCTAAAAATGCCATTGTTTATAAATATAAGTTAATGATAGACATTAAAGCTAAGAACGATGAGGAATTAATTAGCAGTGGATATAATATCAATAACAACATCAATTTTAAGAGTATTTTAAAGTTTGCTGATAATGAATTTAAAGATGAATTCAATGAAATCATTAATCAAAGAAATAAATATATTGGTGAAATTGAAAGCCAAAACGATTTAGCCACTACATATTTAGATAATGAAGACTACGCGAAAGCCTTGAATATATTTAGAAAAAACGCTGAATTAAATAATGACTATGCCCAATGTTATTTAGGGTATTGCTATACTTATGGTTATGGGGTTAAGCAAGATTATATCGAAGCCTTTAAATGGTATGAATTAGCAGCTAAACAAGGTAATGCCGATGCTCAATATAATCTAGGATTATGCTTTGAAAATGGTCAAGGTGTCAAGCAAAATTATGCTGAAGCTGTTAAATATTATAAATTAGCCGCTGCGCAAGATTATGATTTAGCTATTTATAGTCTTGGATTATGCTTTGAAAATGGAACCGGAGTTGAACAAGACTATATTGAGGCCTTTAAATATTATAAATTAGCCGCGGAACAAAATTATGCACCTGCTCAATATTCTTTAGGAGTATGCTTTGAAAATGGTTTGGGCGTAAAGCAAGATTATGATGAAGCTTTTAAATGGTATAAACTTGCATCCGATCAAGATGATCCTTTTGCTTTATATAATTTAGGACTTTGCTATGAAAAAGGCTTAGGAGTAAATCAAGATTATTCTAAAGCACTTAATTATTTTAAAATTGCCGCGAATCTAGATAATGCTGAATCTCAGTTAAAAATGGGTTATTATTATGAATCTGGTCAAGGTGGTATAAAGCAAGATTATAAGCAAGCTTTTAAATGGTATCAATTAGCCGCGGATAATAATAACGCCACCGCTCAAAGCAATCTTGGCTATTTTTATTATAATGGTCTAGGGGTTAAAAAAGATTATAGCGAAGCCTTCAAATGGTATACTCTAGCGGCACAGCAAAATAACGCCTTTGCTCAATGTAACTTAGGACTTTGCTACGAATGTGGAGAAGGGACAAAAAAAGATTCAACTCAAGCCTTTAAATGGTTTAAACTAGCCGCTGATCAAGGCAATGCTCTAGCGCAATGTAATATTGGCTATTATTATGAATATGGAATCGGTATTAATCAAAATTATAATGAAGCCTTTAAGTGGTATCAATTATCGGCTGAACAAAATTTTGCTCGTGGTCAATATAATCTAGGAAGATGTTATGAAAATGGTCTTGGCATACAAAAAGATTATAACGATGCCCTTAAGCAATACATACTAGCTGCGAAACAAAATTATGCACCAGCCTTTTATAGCATCGGATGTTGCTTTGAAGATGGAATTGGAATTGAACAAGATTATAGCGAAGCTTTAAAATATTTTAAAATGGCAGCCGAACAAAACTATGTTCCCGCTATAGCTCAAGTAGGACTTTATTATGAAAAAGGTCTAGGAACTAAACGAAGTGATACTGAAGCCTTTAAATGGTATAAATTAGCCGCTGATCAGGGTGACGCTGATGCTCAATATAAAATTGGTCTTTGCTACGAAAATGGAATTGGTGTCAATCAAGATTTTGAAAAAGCTTTAGAATATTATAATTTATCATCTAATAAAAACTAATAACTTTATAAATCATATACAAAAAACTAATAATCGTAATAAATTTTATTACGATTTTTTTCTTAAAAAATCCTAAAATCAAGCATTTTTTAATATCTGCCTTTTTTTGACAAAAAATACTTATGGTCAAATATTATACTTTGAGTTATAATAATAATTAGTAAAGGTACTTGTATTTAAAATTAAATTATGTCTACTATTGAAGGCAAAATAAAAAAAGTCTTTTCATATTTAAAAGTTGAATATGAACTAGTAAAAGAAAAAGATCAACTCTATTTCATCTTTAAGATTAATCTAAGACAAGGAAAGATTGAGGCTGGTTTAATTTGTAATCAAAAATTTAGTGAAAATGGTTATATAAATTATTTGATTCAAATAAATTTAGGTGAGATAACCACTTTCGATTATCAACTTCTTGATGTCATTAATTCTTATAATTATAAAAGCGCTTATTATAAAACTTATATTAATGATGATAAAGAAATTATTATTGAAACTAATCAAACTTGTCTAGCAGAAAACCTTGATATTCACCTTCAAATTATCATTGAAACATTATTAAAGCAAGAAAATAATCCACTACAAGATATCGTTGACAAATTGACGAAGTAAAGGAGCAACATGAAATACAATAAAATCTATGATAGCATTCCCTATTTAGAGCAAGTAAGTCACACTTACGAAGCTTACACCTACATATCTAGTGAAGATAAAAATATTCCTCATATTAAATATTCTGATGAAATTCAGATTTTCTTACAAAATTGTTATCAAGAAAAACTCATTAATGAAAACTACGCGACTATAAAAAATAAATATTGCTTATCAAATGACTCATGCAATGAAGATACTCCAATGGAAGTGATTGAAGCCTTGATAAGTCAAATTATTATTAAAGACCGCTTTGTAGACGGTTTCTTGATTGAGCGCATTTATAATGGTGAGCTCTTGTCATTATTAAAATTATTACAAAACAAGGATAAGCAACCTATTTTTTAATACTATCCCAATATTTCTTCGTAGTAGTTTCTACCTTATTCTCACCATACTTATAATAAACTCGATATGTTAAATCATCTGGAAGATATTGTTGAACTACATAATGATTAGGGTATATATGTGGATAAAGATAATTTTTTGCGTGGTTAAGTTTTTCAGCTCCTGAATAATGTCCATCTCTTAAGTGAGCTGGAATCATCTTTCCTAAACCTTTATTAATATCATCTAAGGCTTCATCTATTGCATTAATTGCCGAATTAGATTTCGGACATGTGGCTAAAAATATTACAGCTTCAGCAAGAGGAATTCGCGCTTCAGGTAAGCCAAGTTGTAAAGCAGAATCAACTAAAGATTTGGTAATTGATGCTGCTTGAGGATATGCTAAACCAATATCTTCACTAGCAATTACTAAAAGTCTTCTACAAGGTGATATGATATCTTTACACGCGATTAACTTAGCTAGATAAAATATTGCCGCATCAGGATCTGATCCTCTAATTGATTTTTGAAAAGCAGATAAAATATCATAATGCTCATCGCCATCTTTATCGTAATGAATTGGAGAGATGCTTAACGCCTTAGTACTTTGAAGAGTAATAGTGTAAGTATCTTGATAAAAATCAGCAACTGAAATTAATACCTCTAAATAATTTAAAGCCTTTCGTGCATCACCACCACACGAAGAAGATAAATAGTCAATAACTCCTTCTTCACAAACAATCTTTTTTTGAGTGATTTCTTGATACTTACTAATCGCTCTAGTTAATGCGATTTTAATTTCTGTATTTTTTAAAGGGTAAAACTCAAAGATAGTACAACGCGAAATGATTGCATTATAGATATAGAAATATGGGTTTTCCGTAGTGGATGCAATTAAAGTAATATCACCATTCTCTATGAACTCTAATAATGATTGCTGTTGTTTTTTGGTAAAATATTGAATCTCATCTAGATAGAGCAATATACCATTTTGACTATCGATACGATTAATATCTTCAACTATTTCTTTTATATCTTTACTTGAAGCAGTTGTGGCGTTTAAGCGATATAATTTTTTGTTTGTTAAAGAAGCAATAATATTAGCCACGGTAGTCTTACCAGTTCCCGAAGGACCATATAAAATCATATTTGGTAAATTATTTGACTTAATTATTTGATTAATTAGTCCATTTTTACCAACTAAGTGTTTTTGCCCTACTACATCTTGTAAAGTTGTCGGTCTTAATAAACTCGCTAGAGGTACTGACATATTTTTTTATAATCTTTCAAAGAGGACTTCTTTAGCCCCTTTCCTAGTAGCGGATTTGACAGAAACCTTCCATTTATCTTGAAAGATAAAATTATCACCAGAAGAAGGAATTTTGCCAAAAATAGAACATAACCAAGAATTGACTGTCTGATTTAAATCAATATCATCTTCTTCATCAATCTCAATATTTATAATATCAAATGCGTCATTTAATATTTCTTTTCCAGATACTGAATAATGATCCTCATCTATCATTTTTGTCTCTTCAAATATCTCATCAGTTTCATCAAAGATTTCACCTACAAGTTCTTCAATAATATCTTCTAAAGTAATCAATCCTAATGTTGAATCAAATTGATCAAGAACTATCGCCATATGGAAATGTTGGTCTTTAAACATTTTAAAGGCAATCGATATTTTTGTCTCTTGCGAAACAAAATGCACAGATTGCATCACTTTTCTTATTTTAAAAGATTCATTATCATTTTTTATCATCCATGAATAGAAATCCTTTTCATGTAATATACCGATAATATTGTCGATTGTCCCTTCGTATACTGGTATTCTAGTAAATTTGCTATCTTCAAATACTTTATGGATTTCATCGGTAGTATATGAAACTTCTATTGCCGTTAAATCCTTTCTAGGAGTCACAATATCTTTAACTTCAATATCATCAAATTTAATAGCAGATGATATTAAATCTTTCTCATAAGGCTTAATTTTTCCTTCTTCTTCAATTTCATCAATGATAGTTAATAAATCATCTTCAGTAATCGACTCATCTTTTTTTCTAACTTTAAAAATGGCATTAACTCCTCTTGATAATTGTTCAAAGCACCAAGAAAGAGGGAAGAATATATATATTAATCCTTTTAAAATAGGATTGATTAATTTTACAATTCCTTCAGCATGATTTTTAGCGAATCCTTTAGGCAAAATTTCACCAAAAGTAATGACGATCAAAGTCATAACTAAAGTTGAAATCCATGACCCATTATCACCAAATCTTAACGTAAATAAAACTGTGGCTAAAGAAGCTGACAAGATATTTACAATATTATTTCCTATGAGTATTGTCGATAAAAGACGATCATATTTCTCAATTGTGTTTAAAACTGCAATTGCTTTTTTATTTCCATCATCAGCATCTGTTTTTAATTTTATGCGATTAGCAGATGTATAAGCTGTTTCCGCTCCTGAAAAGAAGGCTGACAGCAAAACGCAAATAATAATTACGATAATACACGGAACAACGTCCATTTCTTTTTATTCTCCTTTATTTGACTGAGAATAATTATAACATTTTTATTATTAAATTTAAAATATATTTTATATAAAGAATAAAATGTTTCTAAATTGTGTTACATGAAAAAGTAAATGCAACAATAAAAACAAATATTTAAATTTAAGTAATTCCAAAAATGATAAAATAGA
>CABUOQ010000048.1 GCA_902493275.1 uncultured Bacillota bacterium
AAAACTATTATTAATTTTTGTTTGTTCAGTGCCGTTTACTTTATTTTTTCCATATTCTGATAACATGACATTATCCAATGTACTATATAGTGATAGAAATAGAAATGATTATGAAACACAATTTCTTGTAAGCGAAGAGAATGTTGAGACTACAAAAGTTACACATTCAAATTCTTCTTTCGTTACAAATGAATGCTTTTTTGTTGATTGTTCAATATTTATGATTTCAGGTTCGAATAATCAAAGTTACTCATATTTTTATTCTTCTGACGATTATGAAATAGTCTATGGACAAAGAAGAGAACAAAAAAATGAAATAGACATTGGACTTCCTAAAAATATGCTTAATGAACCAAATTTAAGAGAAAAGTTTATTGGTGAGAAAATAGGAATACCTTCTTCTAATGAATTTTTTATAGTTACAGGTTTATTTGAGTCACCATGTAATTTAATTGTCACAAACTATGATTACGAATATGCTTTTATAAATTATTTCTATGAAATGTATAGTATTTATGATGATGATGGATATGAGTTACAAATTAATTATCTTGATGAATTAGATGATGAAATAATTATTTCTAATGATATAAAAAATAGAGATATTTATTTTAATAAGAAAAACGGCAAGAAACTAAGAAATCGCCTAATTGATTTTAAAAACTATGATGTCTCATATGAAGAATTTGATTACAATAAAATTAAGGAAATTTCTTTATCTAAAAAACAATTTTATAAAATTATCCTGGATAATGATTTTTCATCAATTGTTTATGCTAATGAATATTTACTGAATTTAGATTATAATTCTGAAACAGATATGAAGAATAATTATTATAGCTTTTCTTTATATGATGATACTATCTCAGATACCACATATTTCTTCTTTGTGATAAGCATATCATTAATTGTCATGGGATTACTTGTTCTATTAGAAAATCGCCTTATGTTGTCGTTTAGAAATAATTTTTATAATTATGTTTTCTTGGGGGTAAAAAAGACACTTGTAATTAAAATGGATTCTATTTTTAATTATACATGTCTAGCATTATCGATACTTTTAAATGTACTAGTATTAGCGATAAGCAATATTGGAATTCAATTTAAATTAGCATGGTTATTTATGTGTGCTTTGCAAGTATTAATCTTTTATTTACTAGAATTTTATTATATGAAGAAATTTTATAAAAAGGTAGGTGATAAAAATGATTAATGTATCGAATTTATGCGTGAAATTTAAAAATAAGATAGTATTTAATAATGATAATTACATCTTTTTAGATCAAGGATTATATATTTTAAAAGGCGAATCAGGAGTTGGTAAAACTACATTATTAAGAGCTATCTGTAATAAATGTAAATACGAAGGAACAATTACTATTGATAATCAAATATATGAAAAAAACGATTTGTGTGTTAGTAAAAAAGCGGTAGCGTTATTTGATAAAGATTTGTTTTTTGAAAATAAAACATTGAAAGAAAATGTTGATTATTTTGTTACATTAGATGAAGAGAAAAATAAATTATTATGTGATTATTTAAAAAAATATTCACTATATATGATGCTTAATAATAAAATGAAAACTTTATCTCGAGGTCAAAGAGATTTAGTAAAATTAATTATTGGAATCATCTCAGATTGTAAATATGTCTTATATGATGAAGCTTTAGCGTCTTTAGACCCTGAAAATAGAAAAAATATGTTGGAAGATCTAAAGTTGATAAGTAAATCTCGATGTATAATAGTCGTTTCGCATGATACTTTTGCTTTAGAATATGCCGATAAAGTATATGATTTTTCAAGTAAAAATAAAGAAAAGCACGAAGTCTATATAAAAGAAAAACATAAGCATAAACTTTCATTTAATCTTTATAGTTTTATTTGTTTGATGCTAAGTGTTATTGCAACTTTATTTTGCTTTAATTCTTTATCATTCTTAAATAAGTATTATGAAAATAATCCTAAACAATATAATGATAATGTTCTTAGATTAAGAGTTAATGATTTTTCTAACAAAGAAACATTTGCTACATATGTTGATTGTTGTGATGATATAGGGGCCTATACCTATTCACCAGAAGATTTCATGATCACTGATTTGAAACTAACGATATTTGATGAGATTGATCTTTCGCTAGGTGAAGTACATTCTTTAAATAGAGAACAAAAAAATGTTTTTGTTAACTTTGAAGACAGTATTGACTTAAAAGAAGACGAAGTATTAATTTCAAGCACAATCAAAGACTATATAGATGTATCACTACAAAAATATGGATTAACAAGATTGTCATATAAAGATGTTGTTTTCAATTCTAATTACAAAATAAAAGGGGTGTATGATAAAGATGATGTTTCAATTAAAGTTGGAAAAAATTCTTTATTCTTTAATGAAGAAGTAAAAACACCAATAAAAGTTATTAAAGGAAGACCTGGAAATTGTGAAAATAGTAATAAGGTATATTATTTTAGCAGTGATATTTTAATGAAAATGAATAATATAATAAGTAAGCAAAATGAATATTATATTGATTCAGAAGAGACATTATTTGACAATATTGAATTTATAAATGAACATAATGTTGTTTATGTAAATAAAGGTTTTGGCACTGCTGATCAAGAAAAATTATATAATGATTTAACAAGTGTAAAATTGAATGATAATTTTAAAAAGTTAAATTTTAAGGTTCATTATTATCGCAGTTATGAAAGTGATAATTTTAAACTTCTTGAAGGTACTATGCCTAAAAAATCTAATGAATATATAATGTCTAGTGTCTATAAGGAAATCTTTCAAGATAAATTTAATCCAGCAACTTCAGCCATTTCTGCCAGTGGTTATTATGAAGATAGTAACGATACTTTGATTATGGATTATGATGAATATTATGTTTATCAACCACTATATTACAGATTATTAAACTATGGACTAGAATATATTTATATCGGCTGTGTAAATGCAGATAAAGTAAAAAATGAATTAAGCTCTTTATATAATGTAGAGGCAATAAATTTGAATCAGCATAATTCTATTTATAAATACGAAGAGCATAATATTAATAATATTATTATATTTGCAATTGCTATGCCTTCAATTATTGTTATTTGCTCATATTTATATAATATGGTATTTAAAAAGAAGAAGTACCAATTAGAATTATTTAATAAAAAATACTTTGATGATATCTATAAAGATGAAACTGGACAATTATTTAAAACGGTCAACTTAACTTATTATACTTGTCAATTAGTTTGTTTAATTATTTATCTAATCTTAAATGTTTCATATTATTTTTTGAAAAAAGGATATTTCAAAATATATTTTACGGAAATAATATTTTTGGTAATTTGCATTCTTATCGGAGCGATATTAGTGAATATTGTGAACTTAATAATGAAATTGTTATTTAAGAAATATTTAAAGAATCTTAATCAGAATTAAAAAAGGCAAGACGAAAGCAAAAGTGTTTAGAATTTGTTTACGTTTTCAACCGAGACTTTTTGCTTAAATTTAAAGAGTCACAAAATACTTAATATATTTTTGAGCGATTTATGATAGAATCAAGAAAGCCATTTCATTAAACGTCTTATTGCGGCAAACAAGATAGTTTACATTAGTACGATTATTCCCATCGACTTTGTTATTTCTAGGATAATCGTACTTTTTAATTTGCTTCTTTTTTTATGAAAACTGCATAAAATGAATCAAAGTAGTGATATCTACTTTCTTTTCATGGATTTATTTATATTATGAGAAAGCATGTTAACTTATCTTCATATCTTCATCTTGCAAAGATGAAATATATTAACTTTAAATTATATTAAATACATTGCAAAGTCAAAAATTTAGCTTTATATTTTAATTAGGGTACAATAGTATAATTAAATATATTTTTAGAGGTAGAAAATTATGAAAATAAATAATCATTTTTTGGTATTAATGGCTGTACTAGTTGCATCTTTTGCATTTTCACAAAATGAAAAAACCCATGCGGCGGAAGCATTAGAATTTCCAACTAGAGATTTATTGATAGGAAAGGGTATTAATTTGCTCGAAAGTAAACAAATCGATGCAACATCATTTCATTATGATTCTATTTTTGTAAAAGATAAAATAATTAATCATTTTTATATTTCAACAACGTCGTCTACAAGAACAAGTGATGCTGGTGGATATAATTATAGTAATTACGTTAAAAACACTAATTATAAAATAAACACAGAATATGGTGTCACTGCTAGTTTGAGTGATGATTTAGCTAAGTTTAATATAATTAATAAGGGCGCGATTGATTTTGGCAAAGACGAAAAATATGTGGGAAATGAGTATATTTATACAAGATCAGTAACAAGTGTAATTGAAACGCAATATATTGATTATTACACAAATCCCAAGCAATTGCTTAATTGTGCATACGCAGTGTTTTGTAATAAATTAAATAGTTTAAATAGTACTTTTTCGGAAACTTTAGTAGAAGATATTTTTAAAACATATGGAACACATATATTAATGAAAGTAGAATATGGTGGAAAGCTTAATTTAAATTACAAATTTTCATCTTCAGAGTATCTAATAGGAGAAGATACTTCTTTTGATTCAAGAATTAATACTTTGTTTGGTTTGCAAGAAAAATATATCAATGTAAGTGAAATAAAAAAAGATAGTATTTATAATGGGTTTACTAAGTTTAATGTTGATGGAACGACTGTTAGTAATTTAACTTCAGAAACTATTGGTGGAAGTGCATTTCCAATAATGCCATACAATATATTAGGCAATGCAGTTTTAAGTTGGGCAAATAATATCAATAGTAATAATTGTGAATTATTAGTCAACAATAATTTAGTCTTAGTTCCTATTTGGAGTTTTGCTTCTTGTGATGTTTCAAATAAAATCGCAAATATATTTAATAAAAAATATAAGATGCAAACTGAGCAAACACTTTATAGTGAAGTTGATTATAAGACTAATATTTCCGAACAATTTTATTTTGGAGGCGGATCTAATGTTAAAGAAAAGATGTACAAAGTTCCTTCTCCAAAAGTGATGAGGGATCTTGGATATAATAAAGTAA
>CABUOQ010000049.1 GCA_902493275.1 uncultured Bacillota bacterium
TCTATTTTATCATTTTTGGAATTACTTAAATTTAAATATTTGTTTTTATTGTTGCATTTACTTTTTCATGTAACATATTACAAGTTCATCGATGATTCTATATCAAATTAATATGGATTTAAGACGACCTGTGATATAATATTAGGTGTAATAGTAAAGCATTGATTGGAGTTGCAATAAAGTACTCCAGTCGAAACTCAGCTTTATTGGGTATCCTCACGTTACTATTCGCCTGAATTATGTAGATTGATTTCACCAGACAGTATTGAGTATTTAGACCCTCAAAGTATCAATGGATTAAATCTATATGCGTACTGCGGAAATGATCCAATCAACAAGTATGATCCAAGTGGAAGGGTTGCAATTTTAATAATTGGATTATTAGTTGGTTCATTCATTGTTGGAACTGGTGCTAGTATAGTAAGTCAAGGTTTAACTTACGGATGGGATGAAATTAATTACTGGCAAGCAGGTGTTGATGGATTGTTTGCAGTCGCATCAACGGCATTAGCAATGACAGGAATTGGAGCGTTAGCTTCAGCTGGGATTGGTGCTGTTGCTGGTTGGTCACAATATGCAATTGGTTCAGCATTTCATGACGAGGACTTAACATTATTTGGCTCTATAACTGCTGTGTTTTTAGGATTTGTTGGCGGAGCAATTAGTGGTGCTGGCGCCAGAAATAGTTCTAATATTACTTCTAATATGAGATTAACTGGTAAAGGAGCCAGTGCTATTAAAGCAATCACAACTGCCTCTAATAAGTACTTAGCGGGAAAAATCTCTATGAATGGTCTTCAAGCAACTGCTAGGTTATGGGGTAATGTAGCATTAAATGCAATACAAGATGCTATCGAACCGACAATTAGAAGTTTAATGATTAAGAGTGCTATTGCTATTACTGGATGGACTGTTGCAACTGTTGGAATTAACTATGGATTGTCATACTTGTATTAAACATAAATGGAGGGAAATATGGGAACAAATGAAATTATTGTGTTTTTTATTTGCATATTAGTTGTTCTATTTATGCATTTTAAAAATTTGATTTTCGGAAGCCAACATGATTGTTATTTTTCAGATAGCAATATAAAAAAACTTGTTGTTCCTAAAAAGTCGTTTTTGAGAAAATTAGTTATATTTAAAGAAGGTAAAATGACTAATCCACCATTTCTTTATGTAAGAGTAATACCATATTTAGTGCAATTATTTATTGTAATTGTTAGCACAGTTTTATTTTTTATTGATCAATTTGTGATAGATTTCATTCCCAACATTGTATTTATGATTATTGGATATAGCAATTTGGCGATATATGTGATTTATGAATTGTTCTTAATCTTCTTGTCTAGAGGATTAAGACTGTAAAAGATAAATGATTTAATGAGTAAGAACTAAATAATTCTTAAATGGATTTTTGACAAAACTTATTTATTTTATAATTTATCGAGCTTGCACAAAAAATGTAGTGTTGTTTTCGTATATTTTGCTAAAATGTGTATATTTAACATATAATGCAAATGGAAAAGAATAAACAATATAAATAAAATATCAAAAATAACAAATAGTAAATTAAAAATATACTAATATAATTTTAATTAACACAAATTTGCGAGAGCGTTTCTGTCCTTTTAGATGGAAATGCTCTTTTCTTATGCAAAATATTTAATTAACATCATTACAAAATGGTGATGTTACGATCAATACTATTTGATCAATATTCAATTTCCTTATTCACTTTATATTAAAAATATTTTTATAGAATGTATAAATTGAACTTGTCTTGTCACTTAATCTCACTCTTGTATTTAAATGTTAAGCATTTTTACTTGACACTAATCTAGATATATATTATTATACTCTTGTTTGAAAAAGGAGAATTAAATTATGGTAAAAATTAGAATGACTAGAACTGGCCGCCATTATGATGCTTCATATCGTATTGTTGTTGCTGATTCACACTCTGCAAGAGATGCAAAATTTATTGAACAAGTAGGATTCTTTGATCCACATAATGATGAATTAAAACTAGATGAAGAAAAAATCTTAGCTTGGTTAAGTAAAGGAGCTCAACCTTCTGAAACAGTTAAATCAATTCTTTCAAGAAAAGGAATCATTGCAAAATTTGCTGCTAGCAAAAAGTAATGAAAGAATTTATGGACTATATTGCTATAATTCACCAATTCATTGACGGAATATTAAACTTCCCTGAAAAAGTAGTTATTGAACAACTTGAAGGAGATTCAGAAAAAGATTTAGTATATCTAATCTATTGTAGCAAAGAAGATACTGGACGACTTATTGGAAAGCATGGCTCAACCGCTGATGCATTAAGAGAAGTTCTTTCAGTAGCTGCTAAAGATCATAATCAAAGAGTTCATATTAAACTTGCTACTCTTAGCGAAGATTAAGGTGATAAAACGAGAGAAAATCTCGTTTTTATATTAACAAAATATTCTTATAGAATTTTTATCGTAATTTATTTAAAATAATTATATGGAAACAATTAATAATCAATTTTTAACAGTCGGGTACATTATCAAAACAAGAGGTTTAAAAGGTGTTGTCAAAGTAAAATCAACATCTGATTTCGCGGCGCTTAGATATAAAAAAGGCAATAAACTTTTATTATCAAGTCCTAATGATGAATCATCTATCGAAGTTGAAGTACTTAATTACTACGATGAAGGTGGATTTGATTATGTGTCATTTAAAAATCTTGAAGATATAAATCTAGTTGAAAAATTTGTCAATTGGGCAATAAAAGTCGATAGAAATAATATTCCTAAATTGAAGGAAGGAACTTATTTCTATTGCGATTTATTAGGATTAACTTGCGTAAAAGATGATGATTTCACTACTTTTGGAACTATAATTAAAGTTGAAGATTTTACTTCTCAAGTATCTTTTAGAATCCAATTAAATAATTCTAAAAAAACACTGCTAATTCCTTTTGTAAAAGCTTTTGTAAAAAAAGTTGATCTTGAGAATAAACAAATTATCTTTCACTTAATTGATGGGATGTTAGATTAATGAAGATTACGATACTTACAATTTTCCCGGATATTTTTGATTCTTTTCTTTCTAACTCAATTATTAAGCGAGCAATAAGTAAAAATCTCGTAAGTTTTGAAATAAAAAATATTCGTGATTATACTAACGATAAGCACCATCGAACCGATAATCCACCTTTCGGAGGTGGTGCTGGTTTAATTATGATGTGCCAACCAATTATTGATTGTTTAAATTCTGTAAAAGATGATAATTCAAAAGTATTTTTAACCTCACCAAGAGGTACAATCTTTAATCAACAAAAAGCATATGAAATGTCTAAACTAGACCATTTAATATTCATATGTGGTCATTATGAGGGCGTCGATGAACGAGTTAATAAATATATTGATGAACATATATCTATCGGTGATTTTATCTTAACTGGTGGTGAAGCAGCAATTATTCCAATGATTGATGCAATTACACGCTTAATACCGGGTGTTATTTCTAATGAATCCATTAACGAAGAATCATTTAATAATGGTCTTTTAGAATACCCTCAATATACGTTCCCTTATGATTTTCAAGGTGATAAAGTTCCTGATATACTTTTTTCTGGAAATCATCAAGCTATTAGCAAGTATCATCAAAAAGAATCATTAAGAATTACAAAAAAGTATCGCTTTGACTTATTCGAAAAATACCCATTGTCAAAAGAAGATCAAAAACTTTTACAAGAATTAAATAAGAATGAAACTCCTTCTTGGGAACAAGAAGCAATATTAAAAGGAAAAAAATTTATGAAATAAAAACTCGTTATCATAAGAACCTGTTTGATTAAAACGGACTGTTTAAAAAGAAGCACTAAGAGTTAATTC
>CABUOQ010000050.1 GCA_902493275.1 uncultured Bacillota bacterium
ATCCTTAAAATATCTTATCCGCATCCCTAAACATTTCTTGCTGTATGGTTAAGGGCTTTCTTCCTGTTTGTTCTATCTCCGCAAGCCTTTGGAGTTATCTCCCAAGGCTTGGGAGTTAACTCCAAAGCTTATGGAGATAACTCCAAAGGCTATGGAGATAGAATACATCCATATAAAAAGGTTTAATCTGGAGATAGAAAAAGCTTATGCAATAGGGCTGACTGCTATACACATCCATTTAATTCCGATGGTGAGTTGTTGCAAGTCTCTTTGCCTCTTGAATTTCATAATAGTGAGAAGATTGAATTGACAAATTTCTTTCGTATATAGTAAATATTTATATGGAGTTTTCAAAAGTACAAATGGGATGATAATAATAAAAGTGGTACCTATCTTTTATTATCTCTAATTATGAGTTTTTGATTATAAGATTACACATTCTCAAGTAGGGAAGTTAGGAATAATTAGCAAAATAAGAAATAAAATGTAAAGAGTCAATATAAATAGTATATATTGCAAAGGTAGATGGTATAATCTTTGAAGAATTATAGTGTTAATTCTCTTTATGTAATCAATTGGAGAATTTTTGGTCTAAATGAAGAGGGAGGTTTAGGCGTTTCAATACATGAATTAAGTTTTTTGATTGGTTTATGGTTATTGATAAATTTGTAGTGGTTTGAGAAAATCATTATAAAAGAGAAAGTATTTGTGTTAGAGTCTATTTAAAAATTAAAGTTTAAAACAAAAAGAGGCTTTCCTTTTTCGTGAAAATGATTGTTATTAGCTTGCAGACTTAAATAATTATGTATTTGATGGAAATGACTAAGTTATAAAGAAACTCTTGAATGTGTAAAAGCAGAAATGAAAATGTAAATTGCGTGAAATTTAGAATGCTATATTTTACCTTGTCAAAATAGCGTGTCAATGACGTATGCTTTCTTTAAGTTTTGTTTCTAGGAATAGTGTTTATTACTATTACTGTAAATGATCTTCCTTGGGATAGTTTGATTTGTTACTGAGTAGTTTACGAAATAAAATTCGTTAAAATAGAATAGAGGGTAGAAGTAAGCATAAGCATTATGGACAACCAAAGTGTGCGTTGGAACGACAACTTTTTGCTTAATAGCGTTGAAGACAATAAGAAAGTGAAAGGTCTTAAGCGTTATGTCGTGGTGGATAAGAACGGTTTTATAATTGTCGTCATGATGGCAATAGCCTGTGTGTATGGAACAAGGCTACTTATTTGCAGACAAGATACTTGGAAGAGTTGTGTTGCAACATCAAAGTGATATTGGCGGATATCGGTTATCGTGGAAGAACGGCAGAAATGATAAAAATCGGTATATACTGGAAATTATTGTAAGCGAGGGATAAGATAAATGGTTTTAAGCCAATAGGAATGAGATGGATTGTAGAACGGACTTTCTTATGGTTGGATAATTATAGAAGGGCTCTGCCAGAACTATGAATATACATTTGACTCGGCAGAGGAAATGGTCAAATTGGTTTCTATAAGAATTTTATTGAATAAAATCTAAATATACTTTGAGTTTAATATAAATTATATTTTTTGTTTTTAGAGGGGAAATGCAATATTTTTAGTATCTTGCCACTGTATTTCTTTTAGACTTGTTTCATATGTAAAGAAGTGTATTGTTTGAAGAATATATTTTATCTCAAGTTTGAAAGTTAAATAGTCGATGAAAATCAGTTTAATAATATAAAAAAAGAACATTATGAAACGGACTATTTTTTTATTTATGATTACATTAATGGTATCTTGTAAGAATGATATACCTGATGTAAAAGAGAATTCTCACTTGCTTTCTACTGTAGAAAGTAGAGCGATAGCGATTCATCCTAAATATAATGCACTTGGATGGGGATATGATATAACAGGTAGTCAAATGAGTTATAGATCCGTGAAAGCACCAGTCATTGATATTTATAAATTTGATTCAGAAAAACATAATGATATCGTTATTAATGATCCATATCAAAGAACAGAAAGGGCATATTATGCAAGTGATTCAGAAGAATATATAAAAAAAATAGGGGCTAATGCTACTCTAGGATATAATGATACATTGAAATTAACTGGTACTATAACAAATAATTTTGATAAGATATCGTATTCGAAACAATATTCTTGGGCTAGCCTTGAGAAGCTTAATACTTTACGGCATGTTCATTTAGATCAAAGTGTTTCGGTGTTAAGAGGATATCTTACTAGTGAGTTTGTTAAAGATTTGGATATGTATTCTGATATTGAATTAATTCAAAAATATGGTACACATATTTTAACAGATATTAGTATTGGTGGAAAACTAAGTTTATTGTATCGGACGTATGCAATGGATACTCATAAGGAGCAAACTGTTAAAGCAGGCTTTGAAACTGCTTTACGTCATTATTCTCTTACAGCAAATTATGATATAAATACTACTTTAATTAATAAAAATAGAGAACAATTATTGGTATGTGAAACGATTGGAGGAACTGGAGGTATTATATCAAAGATAAATCTAGAAACAGGAATGCCGGATTTAGATATTAATAATTGGGATAAAACAGTAGATATATCTACATCTGGAGTCATTGATGTCAATTGGAAAAAATTAATTCCAATTTATGAGTTGGTTTCGGATACCTCAAAAAGGGCTAAATTAAAGAAAGCTGTTGAAAGATATATAGAAGATGCTAGGATTGATATGCTTGTTCCATTATATCGGTATTTTAGTAATACTTGGAGAGACCATTTATATACAACGGATATTACTGAACTAGGTTATGATAATGAAAATTTTAAATATGAAGGAATAGAATGTTATGTTTATAGTGAACAGAAAGATAATACGGTTCCATTATATAGGTATTATTCTAAAGGAATGACAGATCATTTATATACTACAAATATAAATGAATTAGGTTTTAATGATAAAAACTATGCCTTTGAAAAAATAGAATGTTATGTATATGATAAGAATGTACCAAATACTATACCTATCTATAGATACTTTATAGATGGTTATAAAGATCACATATATATATCTGGTAATATGAATGATAATACAAGTGGTTGGCGAAAGGAAGGAATTGCTTTTTACGCATATTTATATTAAGTTACAGGTGTTGAAGTAGACAAATATGGAAGCCGCGCCTATTTAATAGGCGTGGCTTTTTCTATTAAAAGTATTTGATATAGATGCGATAATTTGTAGAAGTATGTTTGTAGTGTTCGAGTAAGATCTAAGAGATAAGGTTGATAAAGTATATATTGTAGAATAGAAGACTTTTGCTCTACAATGTGTATTTTATCAATTCTTAAAGTCCTAATAATGATGTTGTAGAGAAAGAGTTTTGTTTCTTGATTTTGTTTGAAAAGAATTTCCGGCTCTATGAAAATTATAAAGATGCCTGATTACAATTACTTTTAAGTTCATATATTCCTAAATTATGTTTATATAAACAGAATGATGGATGTTCGTAATAAAGAGCAATAAAATATTGTTTTGTTTAAGGTGCCTGTTAGCAGGTTTCTAAAAAGTGTGATTATTCATTGATCACTTCCATCCATTTCTTTATGATAATTTCGAT
>CABUOQ010000051.1 GCA_902493275.1 uncultured Bacillota bacterium
CCTATTATTGCCCCAACTTCAGTGTATCATATTTATATTTTCTTGTAAATATGCATTTTTTTCATTGATGAATTAAACTTATTAAGATAATAATAAATCGATATTTTCTTCATCGACTTTTTCTTTGACTAGAGGTAATCTTTCTTCCATTGATTTATATCCTAAACGTCTAAGGTATGATTTCATCAAGTTGGAATTGTTACTAAAGGTTAAAATATCGTGTGCTAGTAGGAGATAATCACTTAATATTTTATTATAAAAACCACATTTTTGATCTTCAAAAATAGTTAAAAAATCTTTTCCGAAAGTGATAGAAATTACGCTGATTATTCCATCTAAATGCTTGCTTAAAGCTAATGATAAATCTTTTTCATTTACATAGATTTTTAACTCAGGAAAGTTATGCTTTAATAATCCAATTAATGATATATCTAAACTATTTTCATAAATTGCAATTATATTGTGATTAGTTTTTAATAATTTTCTTAGAGTTTGAAAATGAAAGCATACTTTATTATTAATAGGGGAATCTTGCAATATAATCTGCTTGCATTTTAATTTTTTTAAGATAGCTTTTAAATATAAAAATAACCCGGTTTGATTATAATAACCATATGGCGGATTGATAATAATAGTTTCAATGTTTGATTTATTTAAAATAGTGATTATCTTTTCGTCTTCAATTAAGTTTTTTAATTGAAAATAGAAGATAGTATGATGAATATTTTCCTTATTAATTGAATTGATAAGGGCTTCAATTTCTTCAAGACTTAAAAGGTATCCATCTCCATAATCTGAAAAAATAATTGTTTCATCATTACCATTAATTAAAGCATCATTTAAAAGATGATTAAATTCTTCAATATCTATTTGCTTTTGTTCGTTAAAAGGAGTTATTAATTCGTTTATAAGTTTCATATCATCACTAATTTATTGTATGCATGAAGTTCAACTTTTGCCCAACAAAAAATAGTATGGCAATGTATACCATACTATTTTATTTAATTGTTAATTCTATTTTTGTTCTTCGTTTGAAGTAGTTTTTTCTTCTACAACTTTATCAACTTTCTTTTCGACTACTGGTTTAGGCTCAAATTCTTTATGAGAGAGATTGATACGACCTTTTTCATCGATATCAGTGACGATGACTTTTAATTTTTGACCGATTTTTACAACATCTTTTGGATGATTTACGCGAGTATGTAATAACTTAGATACATGGACTAAACCATCCACATTTCCAAATAAATTGACAAAACATCCAAAACTTTCAATACGTGAAACAGTTCCCTCAAATATTTCACCAACGTGAGCCACCCTAACGATATTTTCAATTATTTGTTTGGCTTTATTTATCATTTCACGATCAGTGTGGTAGATAACTACTTTTCCATCATCAGTAATATCAATCTTGACATTATCGCATCTTGCAATGATATCGTTAATTACTTTTCCTTGTGAACCAATGACTTCTCTTATCTTATCAGGGTCGATATTAAATGTTGTCATCTTAGGAGCGTATTTACTAACTTCATTACGTGGTTCAGGAATACAATCAGTAACAACTTTCATTATTTGTTCACGAGCTGAATGAGCTTGAGTTAAAGCTTTACGTAATATTTCTTCAGTAATACCTTTAATCTTAATATCCATTTGTAAAGCTGTAATACCATCTCTAGTTCCGGCTACTTTGAAGTCCATATCACCTAAGTGATCTTCTAAACCTTGAATATCAGTTAAGATTGTATATGGATATCCTTCTTCAACAGGTCCAGAAGTTATAAGACCCATAGCGATTCCTACGACTGGTTTTTTAATTGGAACACCAGCAGCCATAAGCGCCATACATGAAGCGCAGATAGAAGCTTGAGAAGAGGAACCATTTGATTCAACTACTTCTGCTACTAGACGGATAGTATAAGGGAATTCTTCTTGTGAAGGAATAACATATGATAAGGCTCTTTCACCTAAGGCGCCATGACCGATTTCACGTCTTCCAGGATTTCCCATACGACCGATTTCACCAACTGAATAAGGTGGGAAGTTATAGTGGTGCATGAAGCGTTTTGTCTCTTCATCACTAAGGTTATCTAGAATTTGTTCATCGTTTTGTGCACCTAAAGTACAGATTGAGATAACTTGTGTTTGACCACGAGTAAACATTGCTGAACCATGTACGCGAGGCAATAAATCAACTTGAGCATTTAATGGACGAATTTCATCGAGTTTTCTTCCATCAGGTCTAACTTTATCATAAGTGATTAATCTTCTAACTTCATCTCTAACAAATCCTTCCATAATTTCTTTGACTTGTTTGAGAACTAAAGTTTTTTGTTTTTCATCTTCATATTTCTTCTCTTCATAAAGAGCGAGAGTTTCTTTTTCAATAGCGTCAATAGCATCTTGTCTTTCTAACTTATCGACGATTGAAACAGATTTAACAATTCTTTCTTTACAGAGATTTTCGATTTCTTTTTGTAATGCTTCATCGATTGAATATAATTCAATGACTCTTTTTTCTTTGCCGATTTCTTTGATTATATCTTCTTGGAATAAGCAGAGTTTCTTGATAGCTTCATGACCAAACATGATTGCACCAAGCATATCTTCTTCGGATAATTCATTGGCGCCAGCTTCAACCATGTTGATAGCTTTTTTAGTACCAGCAACTGCGAGATTTAAATCAGATAATTCCTTCTCTTTAACAGTTGGATTAATAACATATTTGCCGTTTATTCTACCAACATATACTCCGGCAATAGGACCATCAAAAGGAATATCTGATATTCCTAAAGCTAGTGATGAACCAAACATTGCTGCCATTTCTGGGGTAGCATCTGGATCGACAGACATTACAGTATTAACAATTTGGACTTCGTTTCTAAATCCATCTGGGAACATAGGTCTAATTGGGCGATCAATTAAACGAGCTGTTAGGGTCGCATGTTCACTAGGACGACCTTCTCTTCTTAAGAAACTTCCTGGAATTTTTCCTACAGCGTATTGCTTTTCTTCATAACCAACAGTAAGTGGGAAGAAGTCGCCATCTTTTGGCTCATCTGCGCAGCAGGCGGTAGATAAAATTACGGTATCATCCAAACGAATTAAACATGCGCCATCGGCTTGCTTAGCAATTTCGCCTGTTTCAACGATCAATTTTTTACCTTCGAAGTCTAACGAAAATATTTTTTTTGACATTCTTTTTT
>CABUOQ010000052.1 GCA_902493275.1 uncultured Bacillota bacterium
ACATGTTATTATCTCTTGCCCTTCTTCTACTATTATTGTGCCTCCGCACATCTTACATCTTATTCGATTCATTCTCTTGTCCCCGTCTTTATGATATTAGTAATCCTTTTTTCGACCACATAAAGAACATGTCTTTGTTAATAGACCTTTAAAAGAACCACCACAATATTGACATAATCCAAGATTACGATAATTTGTTCTTTGCTTTTTTTCAACTTCTAATTTTCTTTCTTTGGCTTTTTGATAATTCTTTTTAGCTGATAGACTATAATAATCTATAGCTTTTTTATAATTTTGTGGTACGCCTTTAGCGTATTCGTAGCATAAACCTAAATTATATTGAGCGATTTCATTTCCTTGATCAGCCGCTTTTTGATATAGTTCAATGGCTTTAGCATAACTTTTTTCAACACCGTTACCATCTTCATATAAAGTTCCTAAATTTAATTGAGCTTTATCATAGCCTTGATTGGCGGATAATTTGTACCATTTTGCTCCTTCAAAATAATTTTTTGCTACGGCTCTAGCGTTACAATAGAAATATCCCATGCTAAATTGAGCACGTTTATTTCCTTTTTCAGCTGACTTTTTATACCACTTAAAGGCTTCATTATAATCTTGAGTTACACCCTTAGAGAATTCATAACATAAACCTAAATTTAATTGAGCATATTCATTACCTTGATCAGCCGCTAATCTATAGTATTTCATTGCTTGTTGATAATTTTTTGTGACTCCGGTTCCATTTTCATAGAAAAGACCAACTTTTAATTGAGATTTATTATTACCTTGATCAGCATCCATTTTATAGTATTTGAAGGCTTCTGCATAATTTACTTTACCAGCTTTACCAAACTCATGGAAAAGACCCATGCTATATTGTGCAGAAGAATATCCTTGATCCGCGGCCAATTTATAAAATTTAAAAGCGGTAAATAAGTCTTTTGTAGTTCCAATTCCATTTTCATAACAATCAGCAATATTATATTGGGCTCTAGCATAGTTTTGATCCGCTGATTTTTTATACCACTTAAAGGCCTCGTTAAGATTTTTAGTTACACCTTGACCATATTCATAACAATATCCAACATTACATTGAGCTCTTGCGTTACCTTGATCCGCTGATTTTTTATACCATTTAAAGGCTTCAACAAAGTCTTTAGCGGTTCCTTTGGCAAACTCATAGCATAATCCTAAGTTTAATTGCGCGGTTATTTGACCTTGTTCTGCGGATAATTTATACCACTTAAAGGATTCGTTAAGATCTTTAGTTACACCTTGACCGTATTCATAGCAATATCCAACATTACATTGGGCTCTTGCATTACCTTGATCCGCTGATTTTTTATACCATTTAAAAGCTTCTGCGTAATTTTGAACTACCCCACGACCAACCTCATAGCAATATCCTAAATTACATTGGGCTTTAACATGACCTTTTTCAGCAGCCATTCTATACCATTTGGCAGCTTCATCATAATTTTTTGCAACTCCAAGACCATCTTCATAAAATACACCTAAACTATTTTGGGCTTTATCATATCCTTTTTCAGCGGCTTGTTTATACCACTTAAAGGCTTCAGTCAAATCTTTATTTGTACCTTGACCATCTTCATAGCAATAGCCGACATTATAGCATGCTCTAGCATTTCCATTTTCCGCGGCTTTTTTATACCACTTAAAAGCTTCAAAATAGTCCTTTGTTACACCTTTAGCAAATTCATAGCATAGCCCTAAATTTAATTGGGCAATCGCATTTTCTTGATCTGCTGCTAATTTATACCACTTAAAGGATTCGTTAAGATCTTTAGTTACACCTTGACCATATTCATAGCAATATCCAACATTACATTGAGCTCTTGCATAATTCTTTTCCGTGGCCAATTTATACCATTTAAAAGCTTCAGCATAATTTTGTTTAACTCCATAGCCATATTCATAAAGATATCCGAGATTACATTGAGCTGTTGCGTTACCTTGATCCGCGGCTAATTTATACCACTTAAAAGCTTCTTTATAATCTTGCTTTACACCTTTACCGACATCATAGCAATACCCTAAATAACATTGGGCATAGGCATTATTTAATTCAGCATTTCTTTTAAATATTTCAATTGCTTTATCATATTTACCGTCATTAAAATACTCGTCAGCTATATCATTTAATTTAGTAATATCATCCGAATTAAAATCTTCATTTATAGTTTCTTTAACGATTTCTGTTTGATCATTATCATCATTATTATCTATGTCATCGTTTATATTATTGCTTATATTTCTAGTAATATTATCTTTTATATTTTTACTTATAAGCAATAAATATTGTTTTAATTCTTCACTTGCAAATTTTAAAGCATTTTTAAAATTCTTATTACTTGAAATATCGATATTACTTTTTATTAATTCTTCATCATTTCTGATTTTTAAATCAATCATTAATTTGTATTTATAGACTCTCGCATTTTTGGCATCGATATCTAGTACTTTTTCACAATATTCATTGGCACGATCAAAATCTTCATCTTCTAAAAATATAGAAATGCGGTCCAACATATTATTGACATTATTGTTGTTATTTATAACGGGAATAGTATTAGTAACTATTTTAGGCTGTTGCTCATCATTTCCAACAATTTTTTGAATCCCACGAACTAAATCTTGTTCAAAACCAATCTTAG
>CABUOQ010000053.1 GCA_902493275.1 uncultured Bacillota bacterium
CTTTGTGCCAAACTGGAGCAACGGCGAATCAAACTTGTTTCCCTTCAGGACAATCTTGATACTTCTACCGCTGTCGGCAGGTTCACTATGCAGATACTCGCATCACTGGCCGAGTATAACCGCAATCTTATTCTTGAAGGTTGCAAAGCCGGAATCGAGGCAGCCAAGAAGAGGGGTGTAAGGTTCGGAAGACAGGAAGGGAGTAAGATGAAAAAACCGAAGAAGGAAGCCGTCATCCAACTTTACAAAGTTGGAACAACTATACCGAAGATAATGGAAATAACCGGTATCAAAGCAAAACAGACCATTTACAATTATTTAATCGAAGAGAATGTTCAACCAAATAGGAAGTTATAATGTATATTTATAACTTAGTGCCTTATAATGTGTTGTCTCTATTGTTAAAAGAAATTTTGAATTAATATCTACTTCTTAAAAAACAAACATCTATGTTGTATAATAATATAGTTTTTTTAAGTGATAACTTAGAACTTTCATGTGAGAAGCCACAAAATTTATTGGCTGAGGTGAAATATAATGGGTCAGAGAATTTTGGAAATTATCATACATCTTATTTCCCTATTGAAAAAAATGGGAAAGAACTTGTTTTTAATGGTTGGTCTTTAAAAGAGTTTTATATCAATCGCCAATGGAGTAAAAGCTATTTATTGAAATTGATTGTTTCAAGAAATAATATGCCATATATTAATATATATGATTTACTTAGTAAATACAAAAAGACTGAATGGTTTAATAGTGGCAAAAGTGAACTTGAACTTAATTCAAAAATGTTACGTTATGCGATTGATTTCCTTGAAAGTATTCCAGAAGAAATATGTACTCATGCCGGAGTTGATATTTATTTAACCTTTACTAAGGTTTCTACTAATCAAGAATTATACGATTACTATATAAAATTTTCTGATTCATTCCGTGTTTTAACGGCAACTGAATTTATGTTTTTGAATAAGTTGTTTATTCAAAGATGGAAAGCTATTATTTAGTTTTATGAAATTCCGAATAAGTCACTCAATTATTGATTGATTTTATATTAAGTACAAACAATAGCTAATACATTAGATATTATATACTTAATAAAATTTAATTTATTGTTTTTTATTATGGATACTATATCGTTTAACCCTGAAAGATATCAAATCGAGATAACTAATATGATGGATAAGTTTTTTAATGACAGTATATTAAGTTTTAATCCTTATGAGAAGGACGAACTTTTTATAACTAACTTCATCAAAGAAAATAAGAATGTTTTCTCTGATTATGATGGTCTTATTTCAGTTCAAAATTATTTTGGTACCCTATTTAATTTCCAAAGTATTGAAACAAACAACTATAATGGTTATGATTATGAACTAATGGTGCTTGCAAACTCAATAAATAACCAAAAGTTTACAATGAATAAAAACACCTTTATTTATCCGTCTAGACCTCTTCTAGATACAAAGGGATTCGGTCAACATTTATCAGTTAATGTCGATGTTTGTTCTTCAATAAATTGGTCTAAGACATACATTAATGAATGTAAAGCTGGTAACAATATTTTTTATCTATACCAATTTGACACTGTAAATAATTTTAATAGAGTATCAAAATGCCATCGTCTAATTAAAAAAGACAGTGAATTTACTACAGACGATTATAGGGAATACATAATCATTATTCAACATTTCCTTCTACTCCACTTTTTATGTGCTATGAGAAGGTACACTCTACCTACATTATTATTTATGGATGGTAAGAGAATAGGAAATGCATCTATATCTGACGAAATCTCTGATTTTTTTTGCAATTTCATTAATAAAGAATACAAAGAGATTTTTATTCAGAAAGTTGATGATTTGCGTTTAATAGCAAAAGAAAAGAATGTTAATATTGAGCATGAAAAATGGCTCATAGAAATGTATTCTTTGTATAAATAACGATATAAAAATGAGAGGTGGACCAATATAAATAGGAAGGGTTCGTAAATAGAACAGTGTCAATCCTTTAGTCTGTCATTCATTTGGTTCAACATTACTTTCGGATAAATATCTTACTTTCAGATATTTATCCGAAAGTAAGATTTTAGATAATCAGGTTTGTTAAGGATTGCCCAGTTTGAATTACAGTCTCAATATGGATAATAGTTACTTTTTATTTTATTGCTTTTTA
>CABUOQ010000054.1 GCA_902493275.1 uncultured Bacillota bacterium
AAAATATCGTAAAAATGGATGGAAAATTATGGCTAATCTTTGACTCTGTCAAAACTGGTGCAGAAGTGAAATTGCCTTTAAGTTTATTGTTTGAAGGTAAAGCTTTAACTTTGTTACAAAAATACCAAGGAAAATGGAGTTCTTTTTTTTCAATAAAAAATAATTCAAGCGTAAATAAAGAATTGATACGAATTGGTAAATTGGCTAGAATAAACAAACACTTTTCATTCCACTCTGCAAGGCATACCAATGCTACTTTATTGATATATAAAGGTGCTAATATAACAACTGTACAAAAATTGTTAGGACATAAAAATCTTGCTACAACACAAATTTATGGAGAAGTAATGGGAAGTACAATCGTACGAGATCTAAAAAAATGTCAAAAAAGGTAGTAAACTCTATTGTCTATACAATATTTCTTATAAAGACGAGGAAGGGTCATTTTCAAAAGTGAATGTAGTCTTATCTTCTTAATAAAGTTTATCGTTTTGTGAACATGATAAATTTTTGTTGTGGTTGCAATACGATAAACTAAAAGAAATAAAATGTGACAATATTCATATCTTGGCATAACTGGGTAGAAAATAGGTACCAAAGTTCTTGAATTTCTGCAAGAATCATATATGTATACCATATAATATTCATATATAAAATTTTGCATCGGAAAATGATGATAATAGTTTGCCACTTTACTTTATGCCCCCTGTTTTCTTCTGTAATTCGAAGAGCAAACAATCTTTTGGAAGCCTTAAAATATAAAAAGACCAAGAAATATCAACTTTGGCAATACATTCAATACATAAATGAAAGATATAGGCTATCCATCCAAAAACTTTACTTAAAGCTCAATGCTTAGAAATTGTAGGACATTCTTAAGATCTATATAATATATATACGAATTACAGAATTAATAATTTTGTAATAATTATAGAATCAAATTGTAATTTAAGTAATATACAAGTATAGCTTAAAACAAATAGACCTAAAATGGATAAATTAGAATTCAAGAATAAAACTAATCAAAGCCATTTTGACTAATAATATTTGTCTTCATTTGATTTAATATAAAGTTATGTGGATTATGCTCTCGTTTACCTCACTTTTTGTAGAGAAACGGGAAAAGAGAAGGATACTAAAACAGATATTTATACACCTGTATACATATTGTTCTGTAAAACAAAGATTTAGAATATTATGTAAAAAACAAAAAGTGAGAACATGGATATAATGATACAACTTAATATTAATTGTTATTCATAGATTAGTATTGTATAAACTCATATATTAGAAAAACATGTAACCTTATAATATCATTTTGTATATTTAGGAATGTGTAACTCTGTACGATATAAAATCTTCCTATTAGCTTGAAAAGAATATTTCTATTAATAGTGAAAATTTTCGTAGCACTCTTTTTGCACATATTTTCTATTTATACAGGATGAACCTTATTAAAAAGCCAAGATTGTTTTAAAGCAAAGATAAGGGGCTCTTTTAAGAACAAATTTATGTTATTTAGGGGCTATCGATATCTTTTCAGTGAAGATAATAAATTTAGTTTCATTTTATGAACAGGGCAGCGGTGAGTGTTACAAAATGTTATACGTCTATTATTTCTTTCAGTAGAAGAAAGGTAGAAAACAATTATTTTCATACTCTTAGAATGGCTTAAATAAAGAAAAACAGATAAGACTTTAGTGTATTAAATACTGATTATCAATAAATTAAACAACTGATTAGTTCTGCAAAGACTTTGGTGGTTTCCTTTATCGGAATGGCTACACAAGAAGTGGCTATAAGACAGACTGTTAATATCACTTTGAAATCTGATACAGAGATGCTTGACGATGTGGTGGTTGTAGCTTATGGTACTGCGAAAAAGTCGTCTTTTACAGGTTCTGCGACTGCTGTTAGTGGAGAAAAAATAGCAAAAATGCAGGTTTCTTCAGTTTCTAAAGCCTTGGAAGGTGCAGCAGCAGGTGTACAAGTAATCAACACCAGTGGGCAGCCTGGAGAAAATGCTAAAATAAGAATCCGTGGTATTGGCTCTT